>CAZSPJ010000005.1:23281-30996 GCA_964608795.1 uncultured Candidatus Poseidoniales archaeon
CCGGGCATGCCGTACTTCTCAGCGGTATCGAAGGCGTTCTTGTGGATATTCACCATGATTCCTTCGAGCTTCTGGTCAACTTCCTCACGGGACCAACTCATACGCAGGCTGTTCTGGCTCATCTCAAGTCCTGAGGTCGCCACTCCACCAGCGTTCGACGCCTTACCGGGTGCAAACAGCACCCCGTTGGCCTGGAAGCACTCAACGGCTTCTGGCGTACAGGGCATGTTGGCGCCCTCGGCGACTGCGATGACTTCGTTGTCAACCAGCATCTGGGCCTCCTTGCCGTTAATCTCATTCTGAGTTGCACAAGGCAGCGCGATGTCGACATTGGTGTCCCATAGTCCGTTCAAGTTGGGCTCAGGCTTGGAGGCAGTGTACTCGACTCCGTCGAATTGGTCAGCGTACTCGCTCATTCGGCCACGGCGGTTGTTCTTGAGATCCATAATCCAAGCGAGTTTCTCCCTGTCGATTCCTGCGGGGTCGTGGATGAATCCGCTGCTGTCAGACATCGTCACCGGCTTGCCGCCGAGATCGAGAACCTTCTCGCAGGCGAACTGGGCGACGTTGCCGGAGCCGCTAATGGCGACCGTGGCCCCCTCGAAGGACTTGCCCTTGGTCGCAAGCATCTCGCGAGCGAAGTAAACTAATCCGTATCCGGTCGCCTCGGGACGAATCCGAGAGCCCCCGTAAGAGCGGCCCTTTCCAGTCAGTACCCCTGTGAACTCGTTGGCGAGCTTCTTGTACATCCCGAACAGGTAGCCTATTTCTCGGCCACCTACTCCGATGTCGCCAGCAGGGACATCGAGGTCCGCACCGATGTGGCGCCACAACTCCATCATGAATGACTGGCAGAAGCGCATGACTTCAGCATCCGATTTGCCCTTGGGATCAAAGTCGGAGCCACCCTTTCCGCCACCCATAGGAAGACCTGTCAGGCTGTTCTTGAAGAGCTGCTCAAAGGCGAGGAACTTCAGGATGGACTGGTTGACGCTAGGGTGGAACCTCAGACCGCCCTTGTAAGGGCCGATGGCACTGTTGAACTGAATCCGGAATCCACGGTTGACGTGGAAGTTTCCATCATCGTCGTACCAAGGCACTCGAAACTGGATTATCCTCTCTGCCTCGACAATGGCTTCGACCACTGTGAGGTACTCAGGATTGGCCTGTATCACAGGCACCAGGCTGTCTAGGACCTCCTCCACTGCCTGATGGAACTCAGGCTGGTTCGGGTCTCTTGCTATTACGCTGTCATACACTGCTTTCATTGTACTATCCATTGGCTCACCAAGGGGATTGAACGATTCCTGTTTGAGGGACCGGGCGCTTGCGCGACCGAGGGGGTGCTTTTGAATGATATCCTAACGAGATATGCGAGTCACACGGCCCCGTAGGGGCCGATAAAACTCATGAGAACAGTTGCCTTTCGGCCAACTGCGCCACATCGGACTCATGTCCGGGCAGAGTAATCACATAGACGGCTGCCTGACTCACTTGGCGTGTCCTCAGAGCTTCGGCTATAGGGGTGTGTTCACGGAGCCACCGCGTGCGCCCGTCATCGCCCACTATCCTGACATCAACCTGGGACATCCGGGGCTCTGCGAGAAGGAGTTTGACATTGGGCACGTCGATGGCTACGTATCCGGGTTGTAAGCCGGCCCTGTGTGCCAGGTCGTCCTCAAACTGCCTGCGTGATTCCGGGTTCGTGGCGATATCGAGCAGGCGTTCGACCTGTTGCGGGTTGAGCTCTTCCCTGCGACGGCTGCAGCATACCTTCAGCAACTGCCTGTACTTCAGCCTACGAATCATGTCCTGGGCGTAATCACCGGCCCCTCCGAGGACCTCCCATATCTCGGCGTCGACCCGGCGCTGCAGGTCTAGGGATTCCGGCATCTTCCCCGAGCTGCGCTCGACCGCTCTGGAGAGCATGACCTCGGTGACCCTAGTTACCCTGTGGAAGTACACTGCACTGTACATCAGCGCTCTCGCCATCATCATTCCCTCGAGCGCTGGCAGACCGCCTTCCTCTACTGCTATGTCGCCGCCATGCCTCTCTAGGCACATAATCAGGCGGCGGTGGTCCACGATTCCGTGCGTGACGCCTGTGAAGTGCGAGTCGCGAAGCAGGTAGTCCAGTTGGTCACAGTCGACCGGGCCATGGACCAGATGTGCTAGGGTCAGATCATCGTCGACGAAATCCTCGTTGCCCTCGGTCCACGCTGTCAGCGAGCGTTCGGTACCGCCGGCACCAGGGCCTCTGATGAGCCCTGCCACCTCCTTGGGGTCCAAGCCGTGCCTCTCCAGTATGTCCGGCACCCTCTGACGTCCGGGGACAGCCGATTGCTCGCCGTCACGCAGGACATCGTAGTCGCCGAGGATAATCCCCTCGGTAATCGACATGTGGTCCATCCCCCCGCGCTCATGTAGGATGTGCTCGAGCGTGTGTGAGTAGGGGCCATGGCCTACGTCGTGGAGCATCGCTGCTGCTTGGACAGTATTGGTCTCGTGCTCATCCAGACCCAGTGAGTCGGCCATCATTCCGGCGATATGGGACACCCCCAGAGAGTGCTCGAATCTAGTGTGGTGAGCGCCGGGGAATACCAGATGAGCTAGCCCGAGTTGCTTGATGTGGCTGAGTTTGTTCATCTCGGGAGTGCCGAGCAGATCCCCGCGAACGCCGTCCAGTTTGAACTGCCCATGGATAGCGTCGTTGATGACCTTCATGTCAGACCCTGCGGGGCTTCGACAGGACACTCAGCCTTGAAACGCACTATCGCCGGGATGACGGGCGGGGACAGGATGTGATACATCTGAGAGACAATTCGTAATCGTTGCATTTCATTTGTCTTTCAATTGCAATACAGTTAAGGGCCCCACCGGGTCTGCGAGGCTCAGGAGGAACCCGAAGTGGCCGGTGTCAGTCCAATGGTCTCGCTGAGAATCCCCGAGGATCACCTGTTGGAAATAGACCAGCGCGTGGGCTTCGACGGCATGCGGAACCGCTCCGATGTGATTCGAGATGCTGTCCGCAGGTACCTCGCTTCTCCTTTGCCTTCAATGGGGGAGCGTATCGAGGTGGACCTTGGTCCCGACCTGACTGCGAGGATGCGGGACTTCTGCAAGCTGAGAGGCGAGTCCGCCGCCGCAGTGCTGCGACAAGCGACCCGCGAGCACATCACCAAGGGAACTCTGGAGAGTGCCGCAGTGGATCAGGTCCTCTCCATGCGCATGGACGAGTTGCGTGCGCGATTCGATGATGATTCGAACGCTCTATGAGGTGAGAGATTGAGCGATGATGGGATGCACGAGAAAAACGCGGGGGGGCGTCGTGGACGCCCCCTCGCCCAACCTGTGCTCTGCGGCCTAGGGGGGCTGCGAGCTCGAGCCAAGCTCTGTGTTGCCGCCGGCTACGATGCCCGCGATATCCCGAGAGCTTCCAGGGGGAAGTTTAGCAAGAGCGATCGAGAGCGCCTTCTCTGAGATTCAACACACACCGTCTCGCACGTCTCGTGCGGGACACCCCTCGACGCGACAGTCTGAACTTTGATGCGTGATGCTCTCATCCGGTGCCATGGGCGAGGGCATCTCGGACTGGAGTCGCTTTGAGAGACTGACTCCATTCAGAGTCCGGGATGTGCTTCTGGTGGCCAGTCACTTCGACCACTACCTGCTTGAGGAATCGGGGTACTTAGCGGAGATAATGCAGGAGGAGTACTCGGATCTGAATCTCTCTCAAGCGCCCCGTATCATTCACAGTCCTGATGCGCGCGACGCCCTCAGACTGCTGCGCGCGCGAGAGTTCGACCTTGTCATCACGATGGCGAGGGTGGGTGAGATGGATGTCAAGGCCTTCGGGACCGAGGCGAAACGCGTCATCGAGGGTCTTCCTGTGGTCATGCTGAGTCACAACACGCGTGAGTTGGCGACCCTCAGCGCGGGAGATGGAATCGACCGTATCTTCGTGTGGACTGGTGACAGCAGGATTCTGCTGTCAATCTGCAAACTACTAGAGGATGAAAGGAACGTCGAGAACGATGTACGCGATGGTGATGTCCAGGTTATCCTGCTGATTGAGGACAGCCGTCGGTTCTACTCCGCTTACCTTCCACTGCTCTATACGCAACTGGTCAACCAGACGACGCGGCTGATGGGAGAGGGCGGGAACCTGCACGAGAAGCTGCTGAGGCTGCGGGCCAGAGCCAAGATTCTGCTGGCCTCGGACATGAACACCGCGAAGTCGGTGATTGACAGGTATCACAACAACATCATTGGGATTTTCACCGACGGGAAGTTTCCCAATCAGGGAGGGCAGAGGGACACGGCCGGACTGGAACTAGTTCGCTACGCTCAGGAGGGGCATCGCTACATGCCGATACTGTTCCAGTCGAAGAATCTCGAACTGAAGGGCGATGCCGAGGCACTCGGTGTGCGCTTCTTGCACAAGGAAGACTCACAACTGTATCAGGGAATCGAGGATTTCATGGTCGAAGAGATGAACTTCGGCGACTTCGTCTTCAGGATGCCCGACGGGAGCGCTGTCGCCAGAGCTTCGAATCTCGAGGAACTCATACACGGACTGGAAAACGCGCCAATCGAATCAATAGAGTATCATGCTGAGAGGAATCAGTTCTCGCATTGGCTGAGGACGCGCACGGAGTTCTACTTGGCTGCCGGGATGAGGCCGATGACGGTAGAGGACTTCGACACTCCGGAGGGAGTCAGGAAGTACCTCGCTGACTCTGTGAGGAATCACATCGAGCAGGTCAGGATGCGCACCATCAGGGACTACGACGCGAGCAGGGGAGGAGGATCTGGATTCCAGAGAATCGGCAGAGGCAGCCTAGGTGGTAAGGGCAGGGGGCTGGCCTTCTTCTTCACGCGGATGCCCGACTTAGGCCTAGGGGACTCCTTTCCCGACGTCGAGTTCGTGGTTCCGAGGTCAGTGGTAATCGCCACTGATGTCTTCGAGGAATTCGTCGAGGACAACGACCTTGGCAGATTCGCTCACGAGGACCACAGCGACGAGGAAGTCAACCGGGCTTTCCTAGGGGCGAATTTCAGAGACGTGATCACCGAGGAAATCTCAGTGATGCTGCAGCAGACGAAATGGCCCCTTGCCATCCGCTCATCCAGCCTGCTTGAGGACTCCAGCCACCAACCCTTCGCAGGGGTATACGCGACCTACATGCTGGCCAATGACCACCCTAATCCAGAAGTCCGGCTCAGGAGGCTGTTAGAAGCTATCAAACTCGTCTACGCATCCACCTACCATCGCGGGGCCAAGGCGTACGTCGCAGCCACACCCAGTACCATCGAGGACGAGCGCATGGCGGTGGTCGTTCAGGATCTGATTGGTGACGAGATCAATGGGCGCTTCTACCCGATGATCTCAGGGGCTGCGAGGAGCCGTAACCACTACCCCATCGAACCCCTAATTGCCGAAGACGGCATAGCGGCTATATGCATCGGCCTGGGTCGTCAGGTATCGGCCGGAGGCAAGTGCCTGAGGTACAGTCCTGGGCAGCCTCGTAGGATTCACCAGTTCTACAGCAACCAATCGATTCTCGATACCTCGCAGCGCAACTTCTACGCCATTCCGATGAATCAAGAGGATGGGGCGGTTCACCCATCCGAGGAGCATAACCTGCTGAACCTCGGGCTGGCCGAGGCCGAGGAGGACGGTTGTCTTTCGCTGGTTGGTTCGACCTACGTGGTCTCGGACGACCGCATTGTCGACTCAGTGGCAGTCGATGGCGGCCCGAGGGTAGTCACCTTCGCACCCGTGCTCAAGCACGGTCGATTCCCGCTGTCGGAGATCCTTAGCCACGTTCTCAACACCTGCCAGAACTACATCGGTTCTCCAGTCGAGTTGGAGTTCGCAATGTCAATCGACCAAGCCTCGGGTGAACAGAGGTTCGCCATCCTGCAGGTAAGGCCGATGATGGAGGAGTCAGTGGATATCGACATAGATCTGAGCGAGGTCGATCGCTCCAAGGCGATGTGCATTTGCAGCCAATCACTCGGCAACGGCATAATCGAGGGAATCAGTGACGTGGTGTACGTGCACCCGGGGAGGTTGGATAGGATGCATACGATGGACCTGACGTCCGAAATCGAAGCCATAGACGCCGCACTTAGGGCCGAGGAGCGCCCCTATGTGCTAATCGGACCGGGCAGATGGGGGTCTTCCGACCCGTCTCTGGGCATCCCGGTGCAATGGGACCAGATCATGGGCTCTAGGACGATAGTCGAGGTGCCTATGTCGGACATCCACGTTGAGCCGTCGCAAGGGACTCACTTCTTCCAGAACATCATCACCTTCAACATCGGTTACCTAACGATAGGGGCGGATGACTTCGTCGACTGGGATTGGCTGGACTCCATCGAGGCGTCGGCGGAATCCGGACCGCTCCGTCACGTGCACTTAGACGAGCCGATGAAGGTGATTCTGGATAGCCGCGATTCCGAGGCCATCATCACCAAGTGATGGCCAATCTTCTTGGTCGGTCTATCTTCAGGTCCGCTTCCATGAGGGCAGGTTCGTCGGCCGACGCAGGGAGGTTTGTCGCCCACGAGGCCCTCAGAGACTCGCAGGGAGAGATGATCAGTGACGGCATTGCCGCTCTAGGGGCAGGTGGCTTCCTGCTAGCTGCCGCACCCACCGGGATAGGCAAGACTGCGGCGGCTCTAGCGGCTGCCATTGGGGTCGCAAGGAGTTCGGACGACCCTCCAGTGGTGATGTTCCTGACAGGACGTCAATCGCAGCACAAGATAGTGGTGGACACAGTTCGCAAGATTAACGATAGACTTGAGCCAGACGTTGCCAAGGTAAGGCTGGTGGATCTGATAGGGCAACAGGGGATGTGCATCAATGAGATTCGCCATGAGCACCGTGCGCTGTTCTCGAGGCTGTGCGCCGAGAAGCGCGGCGCTCGCACGTGCAAACCCTGGCTAGCCAACGCCGATCTGATTCGTCCCCGAATATTGCGCGACCCACTGCACGTAGATGAGCTGGTCTCAATGTGCAAGGTTCGTGACGAGGAAATGTCTCACGGCATCTGCCCTTGGAAGGCAGCGAGAGAGTCGGCTTCGTCTGCTGATGTCGTGGTCTGCGACTACAATCACATATTCGTAGAGGCCGTGAGGGAATCTTCACTTACGGCGATGGGTATAGGGCTGGAGGACACACTATTAGTGATAGATGAGGCACACAATCTCCCAGACAGGATTCGTAGGGGATTCGAACGCACAATTAGGATGAAGGTGATTAGGGACGCGATTTACGAGATTGAGGAGCATACAGAGAGGATTCAGTCGGAGGGTGCATCGCTTGATGGAGTCGAGGCTGATTCGAACAACGCTGAACTGGACAGGCTCAGAAGAATGAAAGCTACAATGCGCAGGCTGAGGAACGAGTTGCCGAAGTGGTTCGCCGAGATAGACGACGGACTATCTTCGAGCAGGACCGATGATCAAAGAGTCTCTATGACTGAATTTCTAAGTCGAATCTCGACGATACTGGCCGAGGACGTCGAGCGAGCCATCGAGTTAGGCGACCTAGTCAGGATGCTGCAATCGATAAGGGTGGACATTGACAAGGATGATGACGATATCGAGGAGGAGACGGCCTGCATGAGGCTGGCCGTCCTGCTGCACACCTGCATGCAGAACCACGACAGTCCTGCTTTCGCCCTAGTCCACGACAAGATGGGGGA
>CAZSPJ010000006.1:0-23985 GCA_964608795.1 uncultured Candidatus Poseidoniales archaeon
TACATCTTCACTAGCGGAGAACAGGACATCATCAAGGGTTTCGAGGACTCCACTGCCAGCAACCCCTCGACAAATATGCCATCAGGTTGGACAAGGAACAACAACGGTGGGGCCTCGTGGAACTACGGGCAGATTTCAGGAAACACCGGCCCCTCGGACGAGCCCTCATTTCCTTATCTCATGGCAACAAATTTGAACGGTGCTTATGGCGCCAGTGCAAATGATATACTGACTGGTCCAACATACAGCCTTCCTGCGAATTCAAGTGCATCACTTGTCTTTGACCACTGGGCCTGCTGCGAGGCTCCTTGGGATGGGGCTTACATCCAGATAAAGGTTAACAACGGCGGATGGAATCACTTCGACCCTGGAGCAGGCTTCTATTCACACATTTCGACATACGGGCCATTCACCGGTACTAATACACCCGTTTTCGGGCAATTAAAGTGCACTGGTGCGGGCGCGACGTGGACCGTTACGGATACTACTTTTGACCACAAAGTGGCCGATCTCTCACAGTACGCTGGAGACGATGTCAGGTTCAGATATCTCGTGCAGGCCGACAGTATATGGCAGTACAGCGGGTGGTACCTAGACAACGTAGGAGTGAGCATAGCGAACTATGGGGAACCCGGCGATTGGTTGAGCACCCCGTTCACAGCATCCGACATCCATGACTTCAATCTCGGATTCATCGATATTGATGCAGCCATACCCCCCGAAGCTTCGGTCAGAGCCTCTCTGATAGACACCTACACACAGCAGACTGTTCCCGGGTACTCAAACGTCTCTTTCCCGATTTCTCTCGCCGGAGTTGACACCACAACGACTCCGCAGATGAGACTCATGGTCCACATGGACACCACCAACGAGGAGGAGACCGCGAGAATCAGCAAGATTCACATCGGAGGCAAGAGGGTCCTCAGCGCAACAGCGCTAGAGGGCAACGGCTGGGAACTGAGCCCCAGCGTCACCCTGAACGAGACAGGCATCCTGACCGCGACCGGAGTCGCCGGCACAATTTCTTCGGATTACCTCCACTCCTCGAGGCCGATTAAGAGCGTCGGGTTCTCGGGCAATTTCTCGAGCGGCCTAACCATCAGCCTGTCGGGGCCGAACGGCGGCACCTTGGGAACTGGATCCGGCGCCGGAATAGCCTTCACCTACCCTCAGCCTGGCTTCGGGGTATCGATATCTCTGCCTACCAACGGCTGGATCGATAGGCTGGTCCTGACTGCCTTCTTCGCCGAGCCCGCGCTCAATCCCGACATCGACGTGCTCGGTGACGAGACTCACGAGTGGAACTTCTCGTTCGGTGACGACTACGGCCACTACGGTTGGCAGTCGCTGCTCTCCGGCATGGGTAACTCGGTCACGGCGACAACGCTTGACCTCGATGGCAGTAACCCTGCCTCGCTTTCATTCAGAATACCAGCAGCCGGAGCGGTGAACGCCGGCATCATCTCCATTGCCCCCGACTCAGACGGCTTCGAGTCACCGGTCTCGGTCTCCGTTGGCAGCGCGACCCAGACTGGAAGCGCCGGCGCATCCCCGTTCCACAACATGCTCGACAATGCCCAGATACTGGCAATCAATTCGCTGCCGGGCAGCCATACCGATCCTGACACCGGAAGGCAGTGGAGGGAGGTCTCCCTGAGCATCGATTCGAGCAGCGCCCAGACGGTGACGCTGACTAGAATGGGGGTCGGCTACATGATCTTCGAGAACGTCTCCGGGCTAGCCGCTTCGGTATCCGCCTACCACGACTCCCAGACCCAGGACGACCCGCCCCCCGTGGAGGTCTCGATACCCGTCAGCATCTCAGCTGAGATGGGTTCTGTAGCCATTGACGGCGATCTTGACATCGACTATATCATGACCAATCGCGACTTCCAAGTCCCCAACACGATGTACCCCGACAGGCAGTTGGTGGAGATAATGACCAGACACCATCACCTGTACGACAACGACGAGATCGAGAAGATTACCCTACGGGGGACTGCCTCTGATGGGGTGATTCTCGAGTTCGAAGCCACCAAAGACCCGGTAGCCGGATGGGATCCGACAGTGCCGGTATCGTTCAGCCAATCCTCAGGCAGCAGTTCCGCAATGCTCGACGAGACTTCCAGTTACATCGGCAACGAGGTGCACAGTGACGGCTGGAACGACGTCGTCGTTCACTGGATGTTCGACATTTCTTGGGGCTGGGACGATGTGGATAGCATCCGCTGGGTCGCTCAGGCCTTCGACCCGTCAGGGGAGACTGTGTGGCCTGCAGTGTCATTCAGCGGTCAGTCCGGCGCCAAGGCGGTTGAGAACGACCTACAGGTCGACTCCTTCGAGATCCGAGACGAAACCGGCAGATTGCTGTCCAATCAGTACTCGCCGTTCTACCCATTCCCGATTATAGAGGGAGCACAGGTCAATATCACCGGAACCGTACGCTTCCAGGACTCGACTCAGACCCGACCCGACTCAGGCGACTACTCAGTGGGACTGAATCTCTCGGGCAACTTATTCGCAATGACATCCGAGGGCAGCGGAGGCTACTCGGGCATAGTTTCGCCTCCAGCCTCACTGACGGAGTTGTCCATGTCGCCAATGATGCTCACAGTCGGCCCCTCGGGTTCGGCGACAGGAGCGATGGATGTGACTGGAGTTCCGCCACAGGTTATCGTCAGGGTCGATTCCAACCCACCGACCGCTGGTCCTCTTGAGATTAACACCAACATCGGGCTGCAGCCGGCCCACAGCAAGGTCTGGGAGCCAGAAAACCCCCTTACGTTGTTCATAAACGTCGATGAGGGCGAGGCCCGTGGTGAGATGATTACACTGCGCTACTGGCGAGAGAGCGTGGACGATCTGAATATGGACGGCATCGCCGATGAGGACGAGTACCTGTCGCAGCAGATGCCTCTGACTTCCGGCATGACTGGCCAGCAGCAGGTGCAGTTCCCTGCGGTGGACGTTTCCACCCTGCCCTTCAACAGCATGGTCCATTTCTACATCGAGGGCACTGACTGGGCTGGGCACACATACCAAGACGGAGGCACCGGAGGTGGCCCGGGTGCTGAAAACGCGTGGGCCAGTGTCGTGGTAGCCACAGACGAGCCGACCAATCTGATTTCATCCGGATACGACTTGGACCGTGAGATTGGCTTCCTGCTCGCAGGAGTGCCGCACGCCTTCACCCTGCAGATTGACGAGCTCAACGGCATCCACACCCTCGACAACATCACCGTGATGCTGTGCGGCGACGGTCCGTCCAACCTCGGTAAGTTCACCTACGACCCGTCCAGAGGGACGCTGTGGTCCGCTGATGACAGCATGGTCTCCCCACTGAGCGCGCAGTCGTCGCAGATCACCTCGGCAATCACCCAAATTAGCCTCGGCTTTGAGCTCTCGTGGGACTACCCGTGGGAGGAGGGGCAGCTCGGTTGCAAACCGAGCATCAGCATAGAGGACGACCTCACTACCGTCGCCTACCAGAACAACATAGGCGAACTGACCTGGGAGCTCGATAACAAGTTCATGGCAGTACCAGAGTCCATGAGCGACCTGACTCCGCCAATGATTGAGCCGGTCGGGGATTCTCTGTACCTGCGACAGGGTGACGAGTTCCAGATGGACGGCTCAATCTACTACGCCGGCTCTCAGGTGCTGGCCTCGGAAATACCCGACGACCTAAAGGTCGAGATCGAGGTCATCTACGGCACTCAGGAGATTGACATGGAGGTCGACGTGGACCCCGACGG
The DNA here is from genome assembly GCA_964608795.1 of uncultured Candidatus Poseidoniales archaeon. GTDB lineage: Archaea > Thermoplasmatota > Poseidoniia > Poseidoniales > Thalassarchaeaceae > Thalassarchaeum. The sequence goes on from CAZSPJ010000006.1 coordinate 3,756, forward strand.
GTCCTTCTCCGGATCGATGGTCCTGCCAGCGAGGGTGCCGTTGAACCCAGAGATGCCGGTCACTACCACCGTCCTCAACGTCCCCGGTTTGGGTTCGTCGATGTCAAACAGCGATGCCTCAGTCATCGTTGACAGCAAGGCACCTCAGGCTCTGTTCAACCTAGCAGATTATCCTGATTCATCTCTGACTATACTGGATTCGGACAGACTGGCCGATGTCACGGTGACCGTGACAATGGTCGATGAGATAGGGATGATGGACGGCCCACTGCAGGTCTCATGGGTCTACGTCAGAGACAACGGCCCAGTAGCAGGGACCGAGGTCACCGGCGAGTTGACCATGATAATCGACGACGCGACTAACGACGTCTACCAGTCGCCTCTGGACCTCAACCCAATCAATGGCATGAAGATCGAATCGGGTGACTACCTCTGGTTCTGGATTACTTCGACGGACAAGTCGGGTAACGAGATCATAGGCTCGGGCAGCGAGTCTGCCCCGAGACAGGTCACACTGAGGATTATGGAGTTCCTCGGCCAGTTTACTCGCTCTGTGATCAACCCCAGCAACACTCCGGTGCAGGGCGATATACTCACCATCGAGACCTTCTGGGAGAATCCCGGCAAGAGGGAAGGGGAGTACATGGTCGGACTATACGAACTGGTCGAAGGAGGCCAGTGGAGACTCTCCTTGTCAACTGAGAGGGACGGCGAGGTGTCGCTGTCCCTGCCCGCCGAGAGCTCGAGCGTGTACGCCAATTTCCAATGGGAGTCGTGGCAGCCCGGCCAGCCGAACCTGTACCTCATCGTTGACGGTGACTTCGACAACCCCTATCAGGCGATTACAGGGATCAACGTTTCACCACCGCCCACCACCGAGAGTGGCGGTGAAGACTCGCAGATGATCATGCTCGGCGGTGTCTTGGTCGTTGTAGTGCTCGGCATAGCGATGACCATGATGCGAGGCCGTGAGAGTGACGACTACTATTACGAGGACGATGACGAGGATTACTACGAGGACGACTCGTGGGACTCCGTTGGAGATAAGTCCGAAGAGGAAGAAGAGGAAGAAGGGCAAGAAGAGGCGGATGAGGAAGTCGAGTGACGGCTAGCCAAACCAACTTCATCAACCGCCATTACTGCAATATTACGACCTCCCGTGTTTATAGGCCACAGGACAGCGCTCGCCCGCTTGAGGAAGCGATTCCTCAGATGGGATGCGCGATGCCTGAGGACAGCGAGGCTGGGACTTTCGATGAGCTCAGAGATGAGGTTGAGGAGCTCAGAGCGCTCGTCAACACACTGCTCACAATCATAATGGAAGAGGCCGACGGGGTGCAGACAGGGGCTGCCCCGTCGATCCCCGATCAACCGAAGCGCGGATACTGCATGTAGTCAGTACTGCACCGGCTCTGGGTCGATACTGCGCCACAGGTACCATGTCGCTACGGTTCTCCAGGGTCTCCAGTCCCGAGACTTGGCAATCAGATCATCGTTGTTCATTCGCTCACCTCCGGAGTACAGTCGCTCGACCGCACGCACCACTCCTATGTCCCCCACTGGGAAGACATCGGGTCTGAGCAGCGTGAAGATCAGAATCATCTCTGCTGTCCAAGTCCCCACTCCTCTGAGTTCAATGAGAGCAGCCATCACCTCTTCGTCACTCAGGCCATCCCAGTCGATGTCGGCGTACCCGCTCTGCCACGCCTCGGCTATCCCGAGGATGTACTCAGCCTTGCGTCCCGACAGCCCGCATCCGCGCAACTCCTCGTGACTGCGTGACAGCACTGACTTAGGATTCACTTCGCCGACGAGACCCTCAAACCTGCCCCAGATTGTCCGCGCTGCGGTAGTCGAGATCTGCTGGCTGACGATGGCCGAGATCAGACTGAGGAACATGTCCCCCTTCGAGGAGAGGACTGGCTCCTCGTTCCGTGCGATGACCTCTGCTAGAACCGAATCAGCGGCAGACAGTTCCGCCTTTGCCGTCACCCAGTACCCGGGAATCGAACCTGCCGTCGGCATATCGGGCTGCACAGCCTCATGGTTCAAGACGAATGCGTATGTCCGGGTACCGTGAAGATGGAGTCAATGCTCCTGCTGGGGGCGGGACTGATGACTGCTGCCTTCGTCGCAGTAGTCCTCTTTTCACCAAGTACACTCACCGAAGAGCCTGCTGACTGGGAGATCGTCGATGTCTGTTTGGCGGGCCACAGCGAGATTGTCTCGCACGACCACGCGACGCTGAGGATATTCATCGACGGCTCGGAGGTCGCAATCGCAGCCAACATCGGGATAGACGACTCCGAATGCGACGGCATGAGGGGAATCCACACCCATGACGAGACCGGCAAGCTCCACATCGAGACCCCAACTCCGATGAACGCCCCGGTCGGAGCCTTCTTTGAGATCTGGGGCGAGACCTTCAATGAGAATCAGATACTCAATCAGGTCGCTGACGAGGACAGTGAGGTGGTGATGTACGTCAACGGCGAGTTGAACGACGAGTACCAGAACAGCATCATTCACAACAACGATGTCATAGAGATCTACTACCGAGACAAGTCCGACTAGCCCTTGATCACCGCTATCGGCCTCAATCGAGCCACCGGCCTCGCCAGACCGGCTTCGCTGGTCAATCGGATGACCTCATCGACGTCTTTGTATGCCTCAGGAGCCTCCTCGGAGAGGACGTTGGGGGTCTTGACTCTGACATGGATGCCACGTGCCTCAAGCGCCTCCATCAGGGCGTTGGAGTCGACACTCTTGCGTGCTGCGGTGCGCGAAAGCCTGCGGCCAGCCCCGTGACAGGACGACGAGAAGGCATCATTGCCCCCCGAGGTCGGCCCAGCGAGCACCCACGAGGCCGTCCCCATGTCGCCGGGGACCAGCACCGGCTGTCCGACTCCTGAAAACGCGGCCGCCAGTTCGGGATGGTCCCCACCGAGTGCTCTGGTGGCGCCCTTGCGGTGCACGCAGCACGTGCATGAGGCTCCGTGCACGTGGTGCTGCTCGATTTTGGCGATGTTATGGCTCACGTCGTAGACGACATCCAGTCCACCGTCTCGCCCGTGCTGCTCGCGCAGGGCCTCGCGCAGCCTCTGGGTCAGAGCCGAGCGGTTTGCGAAGGCGTAGTTACCAGCAGCGCTCATCGCATCTAGGTAGGCCGCCCCCTCGCGGCTGTGTATGGGTGCGGCTGCGAGCTGGCGGTCTGCGAGCCTAATCCCCCACTCTGGCGAGTGCCAAGCATCGCCATCTCTGTGGTACTTGGCCTCTATCGCTGCCACATGCTCGGTGCAGACCTGATGTCCGAGCCCCCTAGATCCGGTGTGGATCATCGCTGTCACCTGCCCCTTTCTGAGCCCGAAGGCAGAGGCAGCGGAATGGTCGACCACCCTGTCGACTACCTGCAGTTCGACGAAGTGGTTGCCCGACCCGAGGGTCCCGAGCGCGGTCGAGCCGCGCTTGAGAGCGCGCGTGCCGACGTCCCTCTCCGAGCTCTCCAGCCTACCATTCGACTCAATCGCCTCGAGGTCACGTGACTCTCCCCATCCGAGGTCGACCGCGGCGCCAGCGCCGTCTGAGAGGACGGATTCGATCTCACTCGCAGTCAAACTGACTCCGCCCTTACGGCTCGCCCCGGCGGGGATCGAGCGAGCGAGGCTCGCGACCAAGGCCTTGGGGTCGACATCACTTAGGGTCATCTCAGTGGCACACAGCCTGACTCCACAGTTGATGTCGAATCCGACCCCACCTGGTGAGATCGCCCCACCCTGCTCACCGGCATCGACATCGGTCGCCACGACTCCTCCTATTGGGAAGCCATAACCGAAGTGCCAGTCGGCCATGGCCCAAGCCTCTCCGACAATTCCCGGCAGGCAGGCGGTGTTGACCAGCTGAGCGGGCGAGCGGTCGTCCGAGTGCTCCGCCAAATGTTGCTCGTCGGCAATCAGTATGGCGTCGGTGAGCATACTGCCGTGCTTCGAGATGCGCATCCGGCTAGGGCCTGACGGCTCGAGGAAATCCCTCCACTCGGCTGCCATGGTCAAGCCTGCTGCGCCCTCGCTTTCAACGCAACGGGCGGCCCTCGCACAATTGCCTTCAAGACCGCCCGTCCGATGGACGGAGCGCAGGCAAGGTGCGATAGCGTGGCTTTTGGAGAGATTCACATACCCTACTGGGAGGAATCAGGACACGTCTGCAAGACCTGTCGGGTCACCGGTGCGCGCTTCTGGACGAGGGACGACAGCCGAACCACTTGCGGCGATTCGACCGAGGACCCGTACACCTTCATCGGCAACCCGACGATAGACGGCTTCCCGATGCGGGGCAAGGCCCTCAAGGACGCCATGAGGGAGGCCTTCTTGGATTTCTTTGAGAAGCGCGGCCATTCTCGCGTGGAACCTTACCCGATCATCGCCAGATGGCGTGACGATATTCATCTGACCATTGCTAGCATAGCCGACTTCCAGCCCCATGTGACGAGCGGGCAGGTCCCGCCCCCAGCCAACCCGCTCGGCATCAGCCAGCCTTGCATAAGGTTGACTGATGTGGCCGCAGTAGGCCGTTCTGGACGACACCTGTCCACATTCGAGATGATGGCACACCACGCCTTCAACCGCCCCAAAGACGGCGACGTAGTCTACTGGATAGACCAGTGCGTGCGCTACTGCGACGAGATGCTGGTCGATTCGTTTGGCATCAGGCCCGAGGACCTGACCTACGTCGAGAACCCATGGTCGGGCGGTGGCAATGCCGGCCCCGCTCTCGAGGTCATCGTAGGGGGGCTTGAACTGGCCACTCTAGTGTTCATGAGTCTAGAGGAGTCGGACGACGGTGATGTTGAGATCAAGGGGTTGCGTTACAAGGAGATGGATCTGCAGATCATCGACACCGGCTACGGACTCGAGAGGTTCTGCTGGGCCGCGGCCGGAACCCCTACAATCTACGAGGCAATCTATCCCGAGTCAGTGGCATGGCTGAAGCAGTTGAGCGACTTCGAATCGATGGTATCCTCGTTGGGTATCGGAGTGGATATGGATGCCTTGCTCAGTGAGCTCTCGAGACTAGCAGGAATCCTGAACATTGATGTCGGCACCGATGTGCAGGCGCTGTACGAGAAACTCGCGGAAAGGCTCTCTGAGACTGGCATAGAGCTCTCTGTAGACGACCTTAAGCGAGTGACTGAGCCGCTGTCTTCAATATATGCGATACCCGATCACATGCATGCTCTGTGCAACATGCTCGGCGATGGCCTAGTTCCGAGCAACGCCAAGGCGGGCTACCTCGCTAGGATGCTGGCTCGCCGTTCTTGCAGGATGAAGGACGGTATCGGTGCGTCAGTCAGCCTCGCCGAACTCGGGGCGCATCACATGGACACCCACCTGGATATGTCCTGCTTCGTTCAGTCTAGAGAGGGGATCCTGAGAATCCTCGAACTCGAGGAGTCCCGATACTACGAGATGCTGAGGAAGGGCGAGGCCGCTGTGCGTACGGCGTTGAAGACACTACCGAAGGACGCGACCGAGGTACCTGACGAGACTCTGTTCCGACTCGCCGAGGAGAGGGGACTGAATCCGGAGATGACGGTGTCGATTGCCCACGGACTCGGCTGGGAGGGGCTGTCGGTGAGGGTCGGCTTCGCAGCCGACATGGCCGCTCGCAACGCCCAGATGACCAAGGCCGCCGCCAAGACTAGAGCGCGGCAGAGCATAGTCGATGTGGACTCTATGCCGGCTACCTCTCCAGACTACTACGAAGACACCAGTGCGACGGAGTTTGCCGCAGAAGTGCTGCACTGCAGCCCACTTCTCGATGGAGTTGCAGACGCGATGAAGCTCTCCTCCGAGGTCACTGGCGAGCCCACGCATGCCGTCGTCCTCGACCGCACCCTGTTCTACCCAGAAGGGGGCGGGCAACTCGGCGACCAGGGCACTCTGTCGCAGAACGGCTCGTCGGTCAACGTGTTCGACACCAGAGTCGAGGGTGGCGTCATAGTCCACCTGACCGACGCACCGCTGGTGAGCGGCCCGGCTAGCGGCGTCGTCGACTGGGGCAGGAGGAAGCAGCTGATGGATCATCACACGGCCGTGCATATCGTTGGTGGCTCTGCTAGGGAGGTTCTCGGACCTCATATCTGGCAGGCGGGGTCGAACAAAGGGGCCCGCTACGCGAGACTCGACATCACTCACTATTCTAGACTGACCAGAGAGCAGTTGGACACTATTGAGGACAGGGCCAACGAGATTGTTGAATCGAACCCAAGGATAGAGAAGTTGGTCATGGACAGGGCCGAGGCCGACACCACCTTCGGCTTCGACATCTACCAGGGCGGACCGCCCAAGCACAGTCGGGTACGCATCATCAGGATAGGCGACTACGACACCCAGGCCTGCGGCGGCACGCACCACGACGAAGCGGGCGAAGTTGGGGAGTTGCGCATCATCAGGTCGAGTCAGGTACAAGACGGGGTGGAGCGTCTGCAGATCGTGGCAGGCGAGACGGCACGTGAGCACGCCCGGCGTCAGGAGCGCCTGCTAGGCGAGTCTTCCGAGATCCTCGGAGTGCAGCCCGACGACCTTCCCCGGACCGTATCACGCTTCTTTGAGGAGTGGAAGTCGCAACAGAAGAGGATTGAGTCTCTGGAAGCTGAGATCGTGAGACTGCGGACCGGTGGCGGCAGGGATGCCGCAGTCGAGAAGGATGGCGTCCGCTATGTGGTGATGGAGTCAGCGGGAGACGCCAAGCAGATGATGGCAATGCTGGGTGAGCTGACTCGTGACGCATCCACACCCACCCTGGCCGTGCTGGGAAGTCGTGAGGGAGGTGGCACTCTGGTCGTTGCCTCTACCGAGGCCAGCATAGCAGCTGAGCGTCACAACGCGGTCGAGATACTGAATGCCATAGCAGGTCACATCGGCGGAGGAGGGGGCGGCAGACCGACCATCGCGCAGGGCGGGGGCTCCAATCCCGACGGAATCCCTGCCGCACTTGACGAGGCTCGCTCCCTACTGGGCATCTGAGCAATCTACAATCCGTCGATTTGATGGCGGAACCGCATCACGCACGAGCGTGGTCGAGCAGATCGATGTCTCAGCCCGCGCTGCTGCGATAGAGTACGCTATCCGCGATGTTGTGATTCCCGCCGTCGAGCTCGAGGCCCAGGGTCACGAAATCATCCGCCTCAATATCGGTGACCCGCTGGCCTACGAGGGCCTGCCGACGCCAGAGCACATGGTCGCCTCGTTCAAAGCAGCGCTCGACCGACAGGACAACGGCTACGGCCCGTCCTACGGGATTCCTGAATTACGTAGTGCCATTGCATCCGCAGAATCCGCGAAAGGATGGGACTGCTCGGCTGATGACGTATATGTCACGCACGGCGTCACCGAAGCACTGCAGATCATCTTCGCCGCCTTCCTAGAGGAGGGCGACGCCGTCCTCGTTCCCGGGCCCCACTACCCTCCGTACATGGCCTACCCTCAGATGTACGGCGGCACCACCCTCGAGTACCGGCTGGACCCGGACGATGGATGGCGCATTGACCTTGATGACATACGCTCCAAGATGAATGACAGCGTGCGCCTGCTCGTACTAATCAATCCAAACAATCCCACTGGCAACGTCGCCTCCCTGGAGGAGATTGACTCACTCATCGAGATAGCGACCAGTTGGCCCAAGTGCACAATCATCGCAGACGAGATCTACGACGGCCTCGACTTCACCGGGCACCAGTGCTCGGTGGCCTCGCGCTCCGACAGCGCCTCAGTCATCGTCCTCAATGGGGTCTCGAAGGTCTACTTCGCACCCGGTTGGAGGGTCGGCTACATGGCTTGGCACGACCCGAGCGGGACTCTCGGGGCCGTTCGCGACGGCGTCGAGCGGCTGCTGCGCAGCAGATTGTGTGCTTCTACGCCGGCGCAGCATGGCTTCCTCGCTGGCCTTGCAGACGACTCTGGTTGGCTCTCCGGTCACCGGGACAGAATCAGAAGGAGGATGGACTACTGCTTGGAAAGAATCGCCTCGATTGACGGCCTCGAGTGCGAGGCCCCCGGGGGTGCGTTCTACCTGTTCGTCCGGATCACCGACCCTGAGCTGGCTACCGATGACAAGGCGTTCGTGCTCGGTCTGCTGCACCAGCACCACGTGCTGGTCGTCCACGGCTCGGGCTTCTCTCCGGAGTTCGGCAGCGGCCACTTCAGGATGGTATGCCTGCCCCCAGTCGAAGTCCTTGCCGAAGTCTTCGACCGCATAGAAGCGTTCCTGCGGGGCTGAGCATGGGTCTGTTCGATTCCCTCGGGAACTTCTTCCTCAAGCGCTTCTACGGAAATACGGAGTCTCTTGAAAACCAAGTGAAACTCAGATGGATGCCGATCGATGACGGCACCTACAGCGACATGGCTCGTGATTGCGACCCGTACAAGATTGCTTGGCGAGTCGGAGGGGGTTGGTTCGAGTCGTGGTTCCAGGGGCTAGAGCAGAGGACCGGGCAGAGCCTCGGTCGGCGCCTCGCGCACGCCGCCGTGGAGCACGAGGAGCACATGATGAACTTCAGGGGATTCGATGCTCCCTCTGGTCGCAAACCCTCATCTTGGACTGGCACCATCCATGATTGGAATTCCAGAGGTCTCGGCAGATTCAAGCTTCTGGATGACGGCGATGAGACGAGGATTCTCGTCGACCGCCCTGCCTCTGGACCGATCTGCTCGGGGCTGGTCGCCGCAGCGTGGGAGAGGGCGACGGGCGAGCGACACCGCTTCCTGTGGTCGGAGAGCGCGGGAGAGGGGTTGGTCATCACACTCACTCCAGATGACACTCAAGTTCCTGAACCGAAGCCCTGCAGGCCCACTTGGAAGGATCAAGAGATTGGCGTAGATCTCGATAATGAGTCGAATGATGAGATGTGGGTTGATCTGCGAGTTGAATCCTCTGGGCATTGGTCGATAATGAACGAGCGCAGGATGTTCCTTCACCGGGACCTGATTCTGCGCTTCGAGGACTACTGTATCGCTTACCTCGACGGCATCCATGAGGGCAGGGGCGAGGACTACGCTTGGGAGGGGCTGGACGATAAGCGCTCAGCGTGGTGGACAGCTGCAGCGGACTCTGCCAGAGAGAGGTTCGTCGCCGAGGGCCACCACGTTCTCGTTCGCGACCCCTCCGATTGGACCAGCATGGCCCGCCGGCATCTGTCGTACCACGGACTCGGGGGAGTCGAGTCGATTAAGCAGACCGATGACTACGGCGGAGTGAGTCTGGGATTCTCCTCGGTATTCCATCCAGCCATTGCAAGTGGGGTACTGCTCGGCTGCTGGGAGCGTGCATACGGCAGGAACGGCCGCGCTTCCGTGAGCTTCGAGAATGGTAGAGCAAGGCTCGGGCTGCGCTCTTCTAGGGAGATAGCCGCCTGACTCGGACTGCTCATTGGCCGTGAAACATTATATTGGTGCCCAATTTCAATCGTTCGGCCCCATGGGGGCCGGGTGCGCACTCATGGCTCTGAATCACAATCAGTACGCAGTTCTCGCAATCACCGCGACTCTGTGCCTCGCCGGTTTCTACACCATCATCGACGCCGGACTATCGACCACGGAGTCAGGAGGCTTCGAGGCGGCCAGCGGGGACATTGAGGTCAACAATGAACCTCACATCGGCGGACAGGACCACGACGGCGATGGACTACCCGACAGGATGGAGCAGACTCTGTATGGTACCGACTGGAGGGACGCTGACACCGATGGCGACGGACTCAATGACGGATGGGAGATCGCCAATGGCCTCGACCCTCTGGACAACGGCGAGCCCACGATGGATGATATCCCGATGACCCCTCCTGACAACGAGGAAGAGACAGGGGAGCAGAACGAGACCTTCCCCAATCCCGACAACGGTCCGTTCGGCGACCCTGACAGGGATGGCCTGACCAACACCGAGGAGATGGAGTTGGGCACCAACCCTAACATCAGGGACACCGATGGCGATGGTCTGAACGACCGCTGGGAGTCGGAGTACACCTTCGTCGTCGAGACCCCGTCCGGCGATGTCACCCTCCTAGACCCTCTCGACGGGAACTGGGACTGCTATCTTCTGACTCCTGAGGTCAAGGGGCAGATAGAGAACGACATAGGGCCCAGCGAGTGGGAAGAGATGGGGAGCCAGTTCGGTCACTCCTGCGACGCCCTGCTCGACTTGGAACAACCCGAGCCCGATAGCCTGAGGAACTACGTCGAGGAGAGATACGACACGAACCCGCTAGAGGAGGACAGCGACGGCGACCTGATTGCCGATCGCTACGAGATTGCCTTCGGACAGATTCAGCTTGGTGTGCACTGCGGAGTGCCGGTGTTCGGCACACTGACTCTGCAGGCACCATACTCCGAGCACATGAGCGGCCACGGCGACAGGACTTGGTTCGAAGAGGACATGGACAGCGACGGACGACTCAATGGACCGGGTGACTGGGACACTGATGGTGACGGCATGCCAGACGGTTTCGAGTACTGCTATGCCTTGGACTCCGCAGGCGACCGCTTCCTCAACCCTGCCAACGCCACCGATGCCTACGGCGACACCGACGAGGATGGTCTGAACAACGTCGAGGAGTACGAGGTAGCGTATACTTGGGGCCCCAATAACTTCACCAGTCCACTGGACGCGGATACCGACAACGACGACATGCCCGACGGCTGGGAGCACATGAGCGGCATCCACCCCAATGACGGTAGCAACGCCGATGAGGACCCCGATTTCGACGGCTATGACGCCGACGGCGACGGAGGGGTCCGGTACTCCGATCTAATCGGTGTGACCACGGTACACGCCATATCGGTCGAAGTGGGCGATTACGTCCAGGTCAACAGCACCGTTCTATGGGTTCGGACAGTCCAGTCCAGCCAGTACGTCAACATCCCCATCAAGACTCTGACAGCGGGGTGGGTGTACTCGATCAACATCGATATCGGTCAAGAGGTGACCAGTCGCATACAGGATCTCGCCATCGTCGTCGAGGAGAACGAGCGTTTCACCAATCTCGACGAGTACAACGCGAGGGATCGCGACAACGACGGTTTCGTCGACGGCCGCTCCACCGATCCGCTCGTGGCCGATACCGACGGCGATGGGCTGATCGACGGCATCGAGGTCATCGGTTGGACCATCAGGATAGTCGATCAGGGCGTCAAGGACGTCCATGTGCGCAGCGACCCGGGAGCCTTCGACACCGACAGGGACGGACTGTCGGACGCAGCCGAGTACTACGATTTCTTCACCAACGCCACCGACAGGGACACCGACAGTGACGGACTCGAGGACTTCACCGAAGCGATAGACGGTTTCATCTGGAACGGCTCGGTCTACTTCACCAACGCGTCTTCGCATGACACCGACCTCGACGGTCTGTCCGACGGCGAGGAGGTTGTCGACGGCCTAGACCAGTACATCACCCACGCCAACAACCCTGACAGCGATGACGACGGGTTGTTCGACGGCAGCGAGGTCCTGAACATCCCACGCCCCTGGCAGGGAGCGACGAACCCACTCAACAACGACACCGACGGCGATGGCCAGCCCGACGGATGGGAGATGCAGGTCTTCTCGGTGCAGCACAACACCAAGAGCCACAGCCTGTGGATTACAGTGACAAACTGGCTGCCGCCGGGATGCCAATCGATGTTCGAGTGCGGACTAGGGCCTGGCGGTTGGGTTTGGAGCAGCTATCTCGGCGGCTTCTCTACTTCCGGCGACAGGGATGGCGACGGTCAGATGGACCCCAAGTACTTCCTGCATGAGATGAACCTCTCAGGCTTCACAATCCCTGCCAACGGTAGGTGGGCACTCAACCCCGCTTGGGGCTCGCTGCCCGATTCGGCCTTTGACATCGACAACGACACTCTGATGAACACCCTTGAGGCGCCCAACCGCTGGGACACCAATCCGGTGGACGACGACACCGACGGGGACAGGCTCCCCGACGGCTGGGAGGTCCACTACTCAGAGCTCTCACTCAGTCTTGGGCTGGTTGACAACAACACCCTCAGCGCTGTTGGTGCACGCGGCCCGATGGATCCCAAGATGGACGACTCCGATGTCGATGGCATCGATGACGGGCAGGAGGACTTTGACGGCGATGGGCTGAATCGGACCCACCTGTTGTACCGGTACTGCCCGGGTTGGGACGATCCTCAGAACTCTGAGTGCCACATCGATCCGACCTCGGAGGCTGGTAACGACTTCTACGACGACTTGGAGAACTTCACCAACTTTGAGGAGTACCAGAACGGCACCAACCCCGTCAATCCCGATACCGACGGAGATCAGTGGTTCGACGGCTCGGAGGTGTACCACCAGGACCAGGACGGTGACGGCATGTGGGCTGGCTGGGAGTACTACTTCGGATTCGACCCCTTCGACCCGGCCGACGCCAACATCGACTCTGACGGTGATGGCCATCTGAACAAGTGCGAGAACAAGTGGAACACCAATCCGAAGTCCGCCATCAGCTTCCCCGGTCAGGGTGAGCTCTGCAGCGAGTTCGATTGACCCCTCATTTCTTGCGTGACACGCCTCTCGACAGTATGGGGATGACATGTCTTGGTGGATACTGCCCACAACCGCGGACATCGGTCTGAGGGCGTTCTGCACTGACGCCCCGGGAGCCATGTACGAGGCCACCGTGGGCTTGCAGTCTATCCAGCTGTCACCGAAGGGCGCTGACTCGGTGACCTCCCTGCCGAGGACGGCAGAGGAGTGGACGGTCGAATTCACGGGCGACGACCTCGAGCGCGGCCTGGTACGATGGCTTGAGGAGGTCCTCTACCGCGGTTCCGCAGAGGGCCAATGGCTGTGCGAGGCCGAGCTCGCTGTGGTGGACGGCAGGATAGTCGCACAGGTGGCATGGGCTGACACGGACCTGATTGAGCGCGAGGTCGAGGTCAAGGCCATCACCCTGCACGAACTGGCCCTAGTAGAGGTCGCCGAAGGTGAGGTAATTCCCGGAGTCGAGCCCGACATCCCGTCTTTCGAAGGTCCCGGGTGGATGGCCCAAGTGGTGTTCGACATCTAGGGCTCATTCATCGACATCGAACCGTTGGTAGACCTCGTTGGTGGTCTGGGTGACTCGGATGAAAGTGGTGCACTTTGGCAGGTCCTTGATGCGCCTCGCCCCCACATACGAGCACGCCGAGCGGACTCCTCCGAGAACTGACTGCACAGTCGTTTCCAGCGCTCCTCTGTAAGGCACTCTGACCTCCTTGCCCTCCGGAGCCCGGTGCTTGGCCACCTCTCCATAGTGAGACTCCATCGCCTTGGATGAGGACATGCCGTAGAACGACTTGTACATCCTCCCGTCGCCATTCTCAATCAGTTCCCCGCCCGACTCGTCGTGACCGGCGAACATGCCTCCCAGCATAACGAAGTCCGCGCCTGCGGCGAAAGCCTTGGCCACATCTCCAGGAGACGAGCAACCGCCGTCAGCCATCACATGGCCGAGCAGCCCGTGAGCCGCATCGGCGCACTCGGCAATGGCCGACAGCTGCGGGTAGCCAACACCGGCCACCTTACGGGTGGTACACACCGAGCCCGGCCCTATGCCGACCTTCACTATGTCAGCTCCCGCCAGTATCAGTGCCTCAGTCATCTCCCTGGTTGCTACATTGCCGGCGATGACAATCTTGTCGGGGAACTCTCCCCTCACACGCCTTACGAAATCGAGGAAGGCCTCGCGATACCCATTGGCGACGTCTATGCAGATCATCCGGATTCTGTCGTTGGTTGCCATCTTTCGCTGCAGAAGTTCGAAGCTCTCCTCGGTCGAGCCGCAGGTGATGGCAACGTTGCCCGGGTCGACACCATCCTCCCAGGCCTGCGCGCACTCACGCGTCGAGTAGAACTTCTGCAGGCAGGTAAGCATACTGTGGCCCTGCAGCACCTTCGCAATGGAGAACAGACCGGTGGTGTCCATGTTGGCCGCCACTATGGGAACTCCGCTCCAGGTGTCCTTCGAATGACGGAACTCGAAGTCTCTCGACAGGCTGACATCCGACCTCGAAACCAGCGTACTGCGCTTAGGTCGAATCAGAACGTCATCAAAGGTCAGCTTCACATCGTGCTCTACGCGCATTGAGACCTTACTACGCCAACGAAGGACCATTTAAGACCGTTATGAGTGCCAGAACTGGTGCTCGTGCCGGGATTTGAACCCGGGTCGACGGATCGAGAGTCCGTCATGATGGACCGAACTACACCACACGAGCGTGATTCCCGGCGACCGGCCGTCCGCTTAAGAAAACAATGCCTTGAGAGCCTGATTGCCGGTTTCCTTCACTTTCACTTTCACTCCTCGGGACTATTGCCCCGCTTGATATGCTGAAGCCATGACATACCACCATGAACGGACAACCGAACGACACAGCAACGCTCCTCTACAGGAAGCGCCCAGAGCCATGCAGGGTGGTCTCCCTAGCGACCCTGCGAAGAACGAACGCAACTGCACTCGGGTCACCAGACCCGGCGCTTGTCAGTGCAACCGGAGTGGTCTCTGACCACAATTCGTGGGGGCCTATGCCACACTTAGTCGCACAGATCAATGTGAGTCCCTCGAGCTGGCAGGGCCTGCACGACAGGCTACGCGCGAGTCAGGCCACTCCTACGGTGGTGGCCTGATGTCTAGGACAGGACGACTCCGCGAGGAGGTGCGGATCTACCTTGAGGAGAACGACACCGCGAACACTGTCGAGATTTTCGACCACCTCAACGGCAGGTTCCGATGGGGCGCCACCATGAACCAGGTCGGCAATATCATGGCTAAGGACATCCGATTTTCCAAGGTCGGGCACGTACGCGGGCAGTTCAGGGGGAGCACGTACACCGTCTGTGTTTGGGGCCTCGCCCGACAAGCTGCGCAAGCCTCCTCCTAGTTGGGGAAGCAATCAAGGCCAGTGGGCCGCGAGTCAGGGCGTGAGCAGCAGCGGTGCGATGGGTTCGTGGTGGGTCCTTTTCAGGGCCGGCAACTCGACCACAGGCGTATTGGGGGTATTCCTCGGCTCAATGCTCGCACTCGGTGGTCTTCCTGAGGGCCAGATAGCATGGATTACTCTGCTGCAAGCCATCTCGGTTTGGTCCTTCATGTGCTCTTGGAACGCACTCAACGACTATCTTGATCTTGAGATCGACCGAATCAACCGTCCCAGCAGACCACTCCCTTCGGGGGCTATCTCAGAGGCATCGGCCAAGAGGGGCATAGCCCTGATGATGGTAGTTTCGCTGCTCTCTATCGCCGGCGCGATAAGCATCGCTCGTGACCAACCGGAGGGCATCGAAGGGTGGTATCCTGCCCTCGTGATATGGCTAGGAGCGCTGTTCCTGCTAGCCAACTACGAGTCAACCGGCTCATACAGCCTGCGGCTCAAGGAGAGGGGGCTTCCGGGCAACATCGCCATCAGCCTCTCGGTGGGGATGGTCGTTCTGTTCGGTGCAGCCGGCGTGTTCGAGCCGTACAACGAGCGCGCTTGGGCGATGTTTGCTGTAGGGGTGCTGTACACTCTGGCACGAGAAATCGTCAAGGACATCGAGGACATGGAGGGTGACGAGGGCAGGAACACGTACGCCATGCGAGTAGGGTCCGAGAAGGCCCGGACGGTGGCATGGATCCTCCTCCTGCTGACTCTGGCATCACTGCTCCTTCCGTTCGGCATTGGCGTCTTCCCCGAACTGCATCTGGTAGGAGTGATTCCTGCAGTCATGCTCCTCCTGATGGTGAAGGGCAAACTGCTGACTTCCGAGGATCGTGCGGCACAGCAACTAATCAAGAAATCGATGTACTTGGCCCTCGCAGCCTTCCTCGGGAGCTCGCTTCTGTCGTAGTCACTCTAGTTCCCTGTAAGTGAGCCAAGCATCCTTGTTGCAGAGGTAGGTCAGTAACGACATCTGGGCCCACATCCTATTCTCGGCCTGATCGAAGACCACGCTGTTGGGCGAGTCTATGACCGCGTCGGTCACCTCCTCGCCACGATGAGCAGGCAGGCAGTGCATGAACAGGTAATCGGGGTGGGCGTTGGCGACTAGCTCCTCATTAATCTGGAATCCGTCGAAGGCCTCGGATTTGCCCTCCATGTGCTCCTCCCCCATTGACACGAAGATATCCGTGTAGATCACACCGGCGCCGCTGACAGCCTCGACGGGGTCGTTTGAGCCCCGTATCCTTGCGCCGGACTGCGCGGCTATCTCACGAGCCCTGCTCATCACCGACTCATCGGGCTCGAAGCCCGTGGGAGTAGCGTAGTGCACATCGTGTCCCAGCGCGACACCCGCGAGCAGTAGGTCGTGGAACACGTTGTTACCGTCTCCCACCCAGGCGATGTGTCCGTTCACGCTGTCACCGTGTTCGGTAATCGTCATCAGATCGGCTGCTGCTTGGCACGGGTGGTGCAGGTCCGAGAGGGCGTTGATTACCGGAACTGTGGCGTGCTTGGCGAGTTCTACGGCGTCGGCGTGTTCGAAGCACCTGTATGTGATACCGTCCAAGAAGCGCGACAGCACCGCCGCGGTATCAGCGATGGATTCACTCTTGCCGAGCTGGATGTCGCTGGAAAGCAGAGTCAGCGGCTGCCCTCCCAGTCTACTGACTCCAACTTCAAAGGACACTCTGGTTCTGGTCGAGGGCTTCTCGTAGATTGAGCCGATGGACATTCCATCAAGGGGCTTGAAGTCGTAGTTGATGTCGCCTCCGTGCTTGAACGCTATTGCCCAGTCTATGATGTCAGCCAGCTCGTCGTTGACATCGTCTATCGCCATCAGGTCGCTCTTCGCCTCAGCCTCGCTCATGCTCAATGTCTCCCGAGTATCCGTCCCTCGAATCTGCCATACCGCCGAATAGGGTCTGAGCGAAAGTCAGTACATCAGCGAGCCCGTCCTCGTGCTCACTAGAGAGAGGGACCAGTCCCGGCTGTATCGAGGCGTGCTGCATCATTCTCAGCTGACCTATCGCGAACTCGGCCCTCTGGCTGCCGGAGTGCGCGTCTAGGGCCTGCTGAGCCGACTCCTCGTACAGGGCGGCTTCGAGGATGTCGAGATTCTCCCCCCAATCCAAGACCCTCTCGAGTGCTTCGGGCTCCAGCAGATCGGACTTGGAGAGGAAGTTGGCCGTCGGCAATCCCAGCCTGAAGTGAACTATCGAAGAGAGCAGCATCTGTGAGACGAAGCCGCTGGGAGTCTGTGAGAGCATAGGATCAAAGAGGAAAATCAGACAGGCTCTGCCCTGTCCTATGACGCTCACGAGGTGGCTGGATGCCTCTCTGAAAGCGAACAGCTCCACCTGCCCCGGGGTGTCTACAATTAGCATGTCGCATGACAACCCTTCAATCTCGTCAAAGACTTCGTCAGCCCGCGACGCTACCAAGTCGGCGGCTAGGATCTGGGCTCCATTGGGGCCAAGTTCGTATTCAATCATGACATCGGACAGAGAAACCAGTTCCCTGACATCAAACTCCGTGTCGTAATCCACTTTCTCGGCACCAGGATCGAGGTTGATAGCGAGCACATCGACCTCGAGGAACCTAGCCCACCTCTGGAAAGCGGTGACGAGAGAGCTCTTACCTGCACCGGCTGTACCCACCACGAAAAGCACTGGAGGGGCTGTACTGTCCTGACTGCTCACGCTCTCGCCCAAGGGCGAGAGAACTTCAACCATTCGTGAAGCCCCAGATTCGACCCGGAGCCCGACAAGCAATGGTTATACCAATCCAAGCGCTGTCCGCGACCACCCAACGGGGTGGCCGCGCCATGTCAGAAGACCCTCCCCCTCTCCCCCCTGGTTTCCCCCCTCCTCCGCCCCCGCCCCCGCCTCCCGGCTATGAGGAGGAAGACGATGACGACTCCGAGGAGGAGCAGACGCCACTACCTCCTCCTCCCCCTCCGGGACTGATGGAACTCGAGGACAGGGAGATTGCCTCGGACTCCGAATCAGTGTCCGAGGCACCTCCTACGCCTCCTCTTGGCTTCGACGCCCCACCGCCGGGCTTTGTTGGGTCGGACGAGCCCGAACCGGACGATAATCCAGAGGAGACAGACTCCTTACAAGATTCACTCGTTGCGCTGGGAAATGCGGTCGAAGACGTCGCGGATGAAGTCGTCGAGGCCGTATCTGAAGTTGGGGGGGAGCTCGCCATCGGCTCACCTAGCAGTGCTTTAGACTCGGCCCTTGAAGGAATTGCTGAAGTTTCCACCGAGATTGTCGATTCCGCAAAAGACATGGCTGAGGCGCTGTCGAAGCCCGTTGTCGCACCGGCGTCCCATCCTCACCTGAGATCAGCGGCTGAGGTGGATGCGATACCAGGGGACAAGCTGCACGCGACTCTGAGCGAGATTGAGACATCGACTCTGAACCCGGACGGTTCGGTCAGGCGGCAGTCGATAGAAGGTGAGCTGATACTGAGGAATTCGAGCAAGAAGCACAGGGCATGGGACATTGAGGTCCTACTTTCCTCGACAGACTCCACAGACATCGGTGGCCGTTCGATCTCGGTGCGCGAGCTAGAAGCCACCGAGGAGACGGTGATTCCATATTCGGCCAGCGGCCCTAGGATGCTGATCCTCAAGGAGGTGATAGACACCAACCCCGAGAGAGGCCAGGAGGACAGCCTATCTCTGGTCTACTCCACCGAGCCGCAGGAGATCGAGATGCACATCGAGGTCCAGAATGTCTCTCCAGTACCTCTGCTCGAGGTCGAGGTCAGCAGGGACTTCCCTGACAACTTTGACATCCCCGAAGGCCAGGAGTACAGCGTCTCCGAATCGTCGATCTCCTGGGAGATAGGCAGACTGAACGTCGGTGAGAGCAGGACACTGTCACTGTCCCCTATGATTACCACCAACGGGGTTGAGAGGATCTCCGCGGGAGTCGCTTCGGCTGACTATTCAACCGAGGCTACCGTATCGAGAGCCGACTTCGACCGAGTATCAGGATCGACTTTGCACATGATGAGGGTGGACAAGGTGGAGGACGACCGCCCGGGGATATGGCACTGCAAGTCGGTCTTCGAGAACCGCTCCTCCTTCGTGGTCACTCTATCAGGGGTCACTGTATGGCTGTCAGGCAGGGATGACCCCATCCTAGACGTCTCCGACCTCAGACAGGACGTTCCCCCCGAAGGCAGCTGGAGCTCGATGGAGAAGAGAGTGGAGGCGGACACACCGAGTTTCACGCACGAGTTCCGATCATCCATCCTCCCGAGGGTATCGGTCGCTTCGACCGGCTCTATAGGCCTCAAGGAGCAGAAGCTGACGGTACTCGATGCCAAGTTGCTCAAGCAGTACGACAAATCCAGAATCAAGTCCTTCGTCTCCTCGGACTTGGAAGCCACAATCTCAATCGAGAACACTGGCTCGGCTCCAATCAATGTGATGCGACTGCTCGATGATGTACCTGGAGTCTTTGAGCCCCCAGCCGAGTCCGATGTGAGCATCGAGATAGAGGGCACCGACCTGAACGAGGAGCAGTACCTCATCGAAGTCATCGAAGGTGTTCAGCTCGAAGAGAGGCTGGTGTCCCCGGACAGCAGCGGCAACAGCTTGAGGATTACAGTTGGGACTTCGGCACCATTGGGGCTACAGTCAGGAAAGACGATGGTTCTGCGGTACCCTCTGCACGCTCCTGACCCATCCCCTGGGAACGAGCTGCTAGCAGCACCAATCAGGGCTGATTTCGGCGCGGAGAAGTTCGGACCCGTCGCCACTAGGACGGTTGAGAGGCCACCACAGTTGAGAGTGGTGCACCGCCGCCGCAACATCAGCACAGGCAAGGAGGTGTTCCCAGCGGGAAGCGCTGGCAGGTACGAGGTACTGCTGATGTTCATCAACAACTCTGACAGTGCTCTCGACGACCTCGCCCTGCATGATGTGGTCCCGGGGACATTCTCCATCGAGAAGTCGACCGTCCGCTCCTCAATCGACGGCGAGCGCGACACTAAGATGGACAAGGAGTCGGCCCCAGAGGGGACTCATGTGGAATGGAAGATTGGGAGAATCGAGCAAGCAGAGAGGATCGAGGTGACCTACGAAATTCAAGGTGACCCCGAGTCTGAGTACAAGGTCTCCGACGCACAGGACTTCCACGGCGCTACCTTCGGCGACGAGGTCGACGAGGAGCCCAACGTGCCTGAATGGGTCGAGGAGCAGAGGTTACCAGAACCGGAGCCAGAACCGGAGCCAGAACCGGAGCCAGAACCGGAGCCAGAAC
>CAZSPJ010000007.1:0-17666 GCA_964608795.1 uncultured Candidatus Poseidoniales archaeon
GATGGCCGAGTACCTCGACAGAATAGGAGCGGGCAAGGTCCTGCTGGACAGAGCGCCGTTCTCGTTCGACTGGACGCCGCCCGCTCTGATTGGTCGCGATGAGGAGTTGCGCGAGCTTGCCTCGATGTTCATCGGGATGGATGGTCACGGGGTCAGCGGCAGGGCCGTCATCACCGGACCGGTGGGCTCGGGCAAGACGGTGATGACGCGTCGCTTCGGCGAAGACCTCCAGCGGATGCTGGACGGGCGCCGTAAGATAGTGCTCGCTCACGTCAACTGCCGCAACCACCCCACTGCTTCGCAGGTGCTGCAGGAAATCGCCCGCTCGCTCGACTCCGGCCACCCCGAGAGGGGCTTCAGCTCGAGCGAGATCATTCAGTCCATCCGCCGCAACATCAAGACCCATGAGACCCATCTCCTACTTGTCCTCGACGAGGTCGATGTGCTGATTCGCAACGACAAGGGCGACCTAATCTACAAGTTGCTCCGCATCGACGAGGGGCAGGACCAGCAGGGCTCGCTCTCGATGATGCTGGTGAGCCAGGACGGTTCGCTAATCAGGCTGTTCGAGCCGGCCATCATCTCGCGCCTCGGCGAGAGCAGCGTACTGGCGCTGGGCGGATACGACGAGAGTGCGTTGACCGGGATTGCGAGGCAGCGCTACGAGGAGGCTTGCAGGCCGGGTTCGGTCGGTGAGGACACCCTGTCCAAGATCGGTAGGTTCGCCGCTGAGACGGGCGACGCGCGTCTCGCCATTGAGCTGCTGGAGGCTGCAATCCGGCGCACTGAGAAGGATGGAAGGGGGGACGTCCTCGTCGAGGACGTGCGGCCCAGCACCCTGCGAGGCGCTTCAGTCGAGCCGAGTCAGGTCGACAATCTGGGCAAGCACCAGAAACTGGTCCTCCTCGGAATCTGCAGGCGTCTCAAGAAGATGGATGAGATTTCCAGCGGCGACGCCCAGAAACTGTACAACCTAGTCTGCGAGGAGCACGGGGCCAAACCCCGCAGTTACACCACCTTCTGGAAGCACCTCAAGGAACTCGAGACCCTAGGGCTCATCGAGTCGCGGACCGCGAACGCGACTGTGGGCAGGGGGAGGACGCAGCACATCACGATGACCAACACCGCACCTGCGGCTCTGGAGAGTCGCATAGAGAGAGAATTCCGGTGAATCAGCAAGCGCCTACGGCGCTTCCGAACCGCTCTTATAGGGGCCTTTAGTCGGGAGGCCGTCCGAGGTGACCAGATGGCAGCGGAGCAGGCATTCAAAGCGGTGATTAACGACACCAATCCTGCATCGGGCGGTCGAGCCTTCGGAATCGAGATCACGGGCTCGAACTACAACCACTTCTTAGGTAAGAGAATCGGAGACTCGGTTGACGGAATGTTCGTCGGCGAAGGCGATAAGTCCCTGTCTGGGTACAAGCTGGAGATTACCGGCGGCTCCGATCTGACAGGGCGACCCATGAGGCCTGAGCTGGCCGGTGGTGGTATCAAGTCAGTCCTCATCACTTCGGGAATCGGCTACAAGGGCAAGCGCTACGTCAAGAAGAGAGGCAAGGTGTACCGCTACAAGTACGACGGCCTCAGAAGGCGGCGCAAATTGCGAGGCAATGTAGTCAGCCAAGACACCCGCCAGATTAATCTGAAGATCACCGAGGCGGGCAATCGCTCCCTCGACGCCATCTTCGGCCTCGTCGAGGAGGCCATGCCTGTCGAGGAGCCCTCTGGAGAAGAGGAGTGAATCGACGGAGGGGATTGAACTGGCTCAGAGTCTCCCCGGTCAACCTGTAGTCAACATCGGCATGGTCGGTCACGTCGACCATGGCAAGACCACCCTCACCCAAGCACTCTCCGGAGTCTGGACAGACACTCACTCGGAGGAGAGGAAACGTGGCATCAGCATCAAGCTGGGTTACGCCGACACAGCGTTCTACAGGACCACTGACGGCAGGCACTACGCTAGGGGCAAGCACCCTGATGGCAACGAGGACTCGGATGGCGAGCTGCTGCGTGTGGTCTCGTTCGTAGACGCCCCGGGCCACGAGACCCTGATGGCTGTGATGATATCGGGCGCCTCGATTATGGATGGAGCGATGCTGCTTATCTCGGCCACTGAGAAGTGCCCGCAGCCTCAGACACGCGAGCATCTTGCCGCACTGCAGATTGCAGGCATAGAGAACATAGTGGTGGTGCAGAACAAGATCGACATAGTGAGTCGGGAGAGGGCTGTTGAGTCGCACGAGGAGATTAGGGGCTTCCTCAAGGGCACCATAGCCGAGGATGCGCCTATCATCCCTGTCTCGGCGCACCACGATGTCAACCTCGATGTGCTGATACAGGCCATCGAAGACGTCATTCCCACTCCAGACAGGCCCTCAGGTGAGACAGGCCTGATGTACGTCGCTCGCTCGTTCGACACCAACCGCCCGGGTTCGCGACCTGAGAAACTACAGGGAGGCATCATCGGCGGCAGCATCGTAGAGGGATCTTTCAGCGTGGGAGATTCGATACTCATAGCTCCCGGTCGCAGGGTGCAAACCGGCGGAAAGACAACCTGGGAGCCTATTCGCACTATCATTGAGAGCGTCAAGGGTGGTGGGCTTGACCTGCAATCGGTGCACGCGGGCGGATTGTGCGGCATCGCCACTCCAATGGACCCGGTCTCCACCAAGGCCGACGAACTCTCCGGACAGGTGATGGCTCGCGAAGGCGAATTACCGCCAATCTGGGAGTCTCTAGATCTCGATCTCGACCTGCTCGAGAACATGGTCTCTGCCGGGGAAGGCGATGCCGAAGCGGTTCGCCCACTGCAACCCAATGAGATGCTGATGGTGAACTCCGCCACCGCCACCAGCGTCGGAACGGTCTCATCGATCAAGGGCAGATCGACGACGCTGCAACTGCGACTGCCAATTTGCGCCAAGTCGGGCAGCCGGATTACCCTGTCTCGCCGCATCGGTTCGCGCTGGCGGCTCATCGGCCACGGCTCGATCGCGGGGTGATCGAATGGTCGGCGTCCTAGTAGACGCGTGCGGTTGGGCCGCACTGATGGATGCCGGGTTGAATCTCGACGAGGCCATGAAGGGAGTGGTCGGTCAAGCCGATCTGATGGTGCTTGAATGCGTGCAACTGGAGCTCGAACTGCTGTCGCAACAGAGGAAGGGGCTTCTCCTCGGTTTGCTCGAGAGTCGCTCTGAGAAGGTCTCCGACCTCGATGGAATGGCCCATCCAGACGAGATGTTGGTAACCCTCTCCGGCTCGAGCGGATGGCCGGTGCTGACAGTCGACCGGGGACTGAAGGAGAGGCTGATATCCTCTGGATGCTCCTACATCGAGGTCACATCGGGTCGCTTCCTCAGACTGGTCGGGACCTAGGGCAGCGTGAACAGCCGATCGTCGCCATGGCCGTCCAGTAGGCCGATTCGAACCGCGGCGTCCAGCCAGGCGTGCGAGTAGTTGATGGCGCCGAAAGCACGAACCAGATTACCGGACTCCATGAAATGCCGGGCATCGGCGGCGTAGTCATCGCACATCCTGAGCATCGAGACCAGTCGGGCCTCGTCCTCCGCACCTTCTGCACAGGGGGTCGCCTTCGACCTAGCCTCGGACGTCAGGGTCAGATACTCCTCCACCTTGTCTCTAGTCACAACCGAACCGGACATCCGAGCACCTATGTCATCTCGAGTTCCAGCGAGGCCGCTCTGCTGAGCTTGAACAGCCTTGTCCTGCCCTGCTTCCTGACAGAGAGGAGTCCGGCTTTGCGCAGGCCGTTGAAGATCTGCGAGAGCCGGGTTCTGCCGACCTCGAGAAGGGCCTGCAGCTCCGGATCTGAGGGCGAGACCTCGCGCTCCTGAGCGGCGGCCAATACGGTGCGCTCGGTATCGGAGACCGTGGCGGCCCTAGCACGATTAAGAGGCTCGTCGGTATCCCAAGCGGGCCCGAGGGAAATCGGTATCCTAGGGGGGGAAGGAGGGGCTGGTTCCGGCTCCTCGAACACTGGCTCCGGGACTGCAGTCGGCGGAACGGGAGCGTGCTCGATGTCGAAGACCGGTTCGGGACTAATCTTCGGCTCCGCATCAAGGTCGGGCAGGGATGAGCCGAGACTCGGGTCCACAGTCCAGAGTGCCCCCTCGGCAGCCATCACAGGCTCGTCATGAGTGGGTGGCACCGTGGTGTCGGGCCTAGCGTCGGTGACGAATGCCGGTTCGGGATCCGGCCTAGGGGGCGATTTGATTGGAGCGGGGGTCAGCTGCGGCCTGTTCTCAGCGACCGTGATTGGAGTCTCGTCCGAACCTTCCGGCATGGCTGCGCTGGTCCTCTGGGATCTGTCGGCCAAACCACTGAGGCCGCCGACGCGACGAGGCTGCACAACAGGCTCTGCGCCCTCTTCGGTGAAAAGGAAGGAATCCAGTGTCTCTTGGTTTTCCTCGGAAGGGGTTGGCTCTGGCTCGGGTTCGTCGTCCCAGATTTCGTCTGGCTCAGGGATCTCCTCGTCCCAGTCGAACTCATCGGACTGACTCTCTGACTCAGGCTCTGGTTCATCCTCCCATAGGTCATTGGGTTCGACATCCCAATCCTCGTCACCATCGGTTGGCTCACCAACGGGCTCTGACTCCGGCTCAGGGGCGAGGACATCATCGGAATCCCCCTCTTCTTCCTGCACGATTCTCTGCCATCCTACCAACCTCTCCAGAGTCCCCTCAGAGCCGACGCCTCGCCTCTCATCCACGAGGTCCCTGCACTTGCGCACCACTTCGCGCGGGTTTCCTCCCGTGTTATCGTGAATGGCGGCTAGGAGAGTGGGGTTGATGATCCAGCGCTCACGGGCCTTCCTGCGGACTAGATTGTCGGCCAACTTCTGAATCTGCCCCTCTGACAGGCCCTCGAGATGCTCGGGGGGGTCGAACGCTCCGAGCACTTCGTCATCCAGTGAGGACAGTTGTGCTGGTGTCAGCGTCACCAGAACCAGTGCCCTGAGTCTCTGCAGCAGTGGTGTCATGCGCGCGAGGAAGTCGTTCATCGGCGCATTCGGGGGGTAATCGAAGGCAATCAAGGGGAGCGGGGCAGAACCCTGCTCTAGGGTATCTATCAGACGCTCGCACATCTGCCCGGTGGACGGGGGGACGTCGTGCCCGGTGAAATGCACCGCAATCTCAGTTATGACTGAGTTGACAGGTTCGTCCTGAAACCAGATGTAACCGATGAACTTCTTGCTGACCTGGGATGAGAGGGCGTTCACCAACGAGGTCCTCCCACTACCTTGCTCTCCTACTAAGAGCACCATCCGCGGAGATTCGGAGATGATGTGCTCCCTGAGCCGGGTCATCAGCGAATCGCGTCCGACTATGTCCTGAGCTCGCGCCGACTCGATAGGTCTGTGATCGAAGGGGTTGCCCCTGAGTGGAGGTAGGTCCAGTAGTGAAACTGCCTCTGCAATCATTGCCCGAGCAGCGGGTTTTCTCATTCTTAATATTCACGCATCCTCACGCTTTACAGAGGGCGTTTTAACGCATTATCACGTTTTTCCGAAGCCCCGGAACAGGACACTTTCCATCCAGTGCGCCGAATGTGATTTACCATCATTAACGCTTCGCTAACGCTTTATTGATGCGTTAATGACCCGTTAATGGTGGGATTAACGCTTTTTTCGGGGCTGTTTCCTGAGTTGTCCGGACAGATCCCGAGCCGGAGCAAGGTCAATCGCAAACAGTTAGAAGCCAATTCCACCGGGCTTCAATCGATACAGATGCCCGTCGACAGCAGCCGGCTTGAGGGATTCTACAAGCTCTCGGTTTCAGAACGCAGGGAGATGCTGGCGAAGATTGCGGGGCTCACTCCAGAGCAGGTTGAGGCGTGGTCATCCTCAGGCGAGCTCTCAGAGGATTCAGCAGACCGAATGATCGAGAATGTAATCGGGACCTACTCGCTGCCCATCGGGGTCGCGACCAACTTCATTATCGATGGGGAACACTATCTGATTCCGTTCGTCCTAGAGGAACCCAGCGTGGTTGCCGCAGCCAGCAACATGGCGAAGCGGTGCCATGCCAACGGCGGCTTCACCTCTGACAACGACGACCCGGTGATGATAGGTCAGATCCAGGTCGTCGGCTGCGACAATCCAGAGGCTGCGAAGGCCTCGGTACTCGAAAACAGTGCTAAATTGATTGAATCCTGCAACGCGGTAGACCCGATTCTGGTCAAATTCGGCGGCGGATGCAGGGATATACGCGCCAGAATCATAGAAACCGACTCCGGGCCCATGGTCATCGTCCACATTCTAGTGGACTGCAGAGACGCCATGGGGGCCAACGCTGTCAACACCATGGCCGAGACCATCGCCCCGAAGATAGAGGGTATGACAGGCGGAACCGTGATACTGCGTATAATCAGCAACCTAGCAGTACACAGGTTGGCTAGGGTGAGTGCGGTATTCAGTCCCGAGGAGATATCTGACAAAGGAGACGCGCGTCAGGGCTCTGAGGTCATAGATGGGGTACTGCAGGCCTATCACTTCGCCAAGGCCGACCCGTTTCGCGCTACCACTCACAACAAGGGCATCATGAATGCCATCTCCCCTGTGGCCATCGCCTGTGGGCAGGACTGGCGAGCCGTAGAGTCAGGCGCCCACAGTTTTGCCGCGCATGAGAGGGTCTACGGTTCGTTGACCCATTGGGAGAAAGACGGCGAAGGTAACTTAGTCGGCTCAATCGAACTGCCAATGGCAGTGGGCTTGGTTGGAGGAGCGGTTAGGGTACACCCCGCAGCGCAGGCCAACGTGGCTCTGCTCGGGATTACCTCCGCCGACGAACTCGCCAAGGTGATGGCTGCCGCGGGACTGGCTCAGAACCTCGGCGCTCTGAGGGCGCTGGCCACAGTCGGCATCCAAGCCGGCCACATGAAGCTCCACGTCAGGAACATGGCAGTGACTGCAGGGGCAGAGGATGGGGAAGTTGACATTGTCGCAGCCCGCCTGCGAGAACGCGGAGGCAGAATCACCCAGAAGGCCGTCGAAGAGGAGCTTGCGAGTCTGAGAGCGGAGTGATTCACTCTTCAGCCTCTAGGGGCTCTCCAACGTCTTCGGTGTCATCTGAGAATTCGTTGATGGTCAATTGTTCCTCGGGAGCCAGTGAAGCAGCCAACTGAGCGCTCGTCAGGCCCATGTTTGAGGCCTCCTCTCTGAACCACGTCCTGACTTTGCGGTACTCCACTTCGGGGCATCCGAAGTACTCGGCGAACCGGCGGGTGGTAGTGAGTCGTCTGGTCAGGCCATCCCTCCTGCGGTCGATCAATCCCATCTTAGCAAGGTCGCGAACGTGGTCGTACGCTCTCTGTCCCAGCATATCGACCAGTTGAGACTGGGCCATCGGCTGGTGATAGGCTACCAGTGCGGCTGCAGGTAGCAGTCTCTGCGGGATGTCGGCCCGGAACGACTCAGGCAGATGAGGGGACAGGGTGGGCCTGACCTCGAAGATCCATCGGCCGGCGACATCAGTTAGCTGGAGCGCCGAGTCGCGGCGGCGGCGTATCGTGGCCTGTAACTCTCGTAGGGCAGTCTGGACCTCGCCCTGCGGCTTCTCGAGCAGCTCGGAGAGCTCTTCGACCGACATCGAGCGTCCGGCGCCAAACAGAATCGCCTCGAGCACGGTGGAAAGGGGTGCATCAGACATCTGTGACGGCCTCCGCTATCATCGGTTTGGGGTGGAGCTTCTGCGAGAGAGTCGAGAAGTCCGCCTCCTCAGTCCACAGGTCCTCAAGGGTGATTATGCCGTTGCGTCCCTTCTCCTGTTTCAGATCGACATAACCTCTGTTCGTCAGGAAAAGCGCTGAGACCAAGGCGGTAACCTGCGCCTCAGCCTCGGCTTCCTCTCTTGGTATTCCAGACTTGATCGAATTCGAGGTGATGTCATCCACCAGATCACTCAGTCCGACGGGCTTGCCACCTCCCTTGGAGCGTGACTTCAGGGATTCCCAGGTCCGCTGCAGGTCACCCTCGAGGTCCTCGATGTGGAGGCTGCCGCTGAATCTCTCCCTAGCACGGGAGTGAGCCTCGCGGCGCTCCTTGGCTATCTCCTCGCGCAGGCGCTGCTCGGCTGCGAGCCTACCTGCGTCCTGAAGCCCCATCAGGAGTTCGACTAGGGTAACGGGTCGGCTCTCGTCTCGGTGAATCCTACCTTCGAACATCTGAGGCAGGGCGTCGTCAGCCGCACCGGTCAGAACCCCGATTGAGAAGTTATAGTCGGCGTCGTCGAACTCAGACTCCCAACCGCCATCGAAGTCCCAGACCTCATCCTCCTCGTAGTCGAAGACGTGCTCCTGCCTCTCCAACAGGGTAGAGGCCTGGCCCCGAAGAATGCACCAGGCCATCCTGACAAGCCTGCCGCAGGTCGGTAGATCGATGTTCTCGGACTCCTTGATCCTCTCGTTGAACATCACGAGGAAGGAGCTGAGGTCGACATCCCACGGATCGAGGTCACTGGACTGGAATAGCTGCAGAACTAGCGCCACCGAGCGGTCAAACGGATCGATCAGGAACTGGTGCTCCGCCTGCTCAAGGGTAGCGAGCTCGACCAGCCTGTCGAGATATCTGCTGGTCTCGAGGTCGGTATCACCGTCCAGCATCCTCGCTACGATGTCGTCACGCATGGCCTGGCCATCGAACACCGCCATCACTCTGCCTCCTTCTGCTCGGCCTCTGAATCAACCTCGTCCTCATTCTCCGATTCTACAAGAATCTGCTCGATTTCCTCGCGCTCCTCTATGTCCTCGGTCCAGTCCTCAGTGCGATCACGCAGAGACTCGATGGTGTTGGCCTCTGCTTCGACCTCTTCCTCTGCCTCCGTGACTTCCAGATCCACACCGGCCCGCTCGGCGACACCGCCTAGGCTCTTCGGAGTTCCAAGAGGCTCGGGGGCTCGTGGCATGTCTTCAGGATTAGGCAGTTCGGGCATTGCCTCAAGCTCTGAGTTGGTCTGCATCTGGGCCTTCCGATTAGCCTCAAACTCCTCGCCCATCTCAATTGCCGCCGCCCTGTCGAAATCAGTGATAAGCCGGCTCCGGCCATCGCCGGCGTGGGTGACACCTACGTGGTGGTCAGCCAGTGTTAGACTGACCTTGCGCAGAGTTACCATGAGGAACTGTGCGCGTTGACTGCGCAACCTACACAGTGTCGCGATGCGCTCGGCGTTGAATGGGTCGAGGTTCTGATCGACTTCATCGAGGTAGTAGAATGGGCTTGGCTCGTAATCCTGAATCGCGAGAATCAGAGCCAGTGCGGCCATCGACTTCTCGCCGCCGGAAAGATTGTCGAGACGGGTTTTTTTGCTTTTACCAGGGGGTACGCAGTCCATTTCCAAGCCACCCTCGAAGGGATTCTTCGGGTTTTCCATGCGGAGTTTGCCGCTGCCTGCAGGCTGCAGTATCTCATAGACTCTCGAGAAATTATTGTTGACGTGCTCGAACACTGCCATCAATCTGGTCTTCCTCTCATCCTCGAGCTGCACCACTATCGAGACTAGTTGCTCGCGCCGGCTGCGCAGCAGCTTGCCGTCCTCCACCAGCCCGGCGATACGCTCGGCGGTGCTGTCGTACTGCTCTATGGCTAGCATGTTGACATTGCCGAGATGGCCGAGGCGGCGCTCGAGCCCCTGCACGCTCTTCTCCGCCTCGCCCACGGTCGGCAGTTGCGTTTCGGGCGACGGGATTGCAATCCCGGCGTCCTCGAGTTCAGCGACTATCTCGTCCACCGCCTCGCGCTTCTGCTGGATTTGTACATTCAGTTCCTCTATCCGGGCCGCTATGGTCTCCCTCTTCTGAGACAGAGTATCGACCGAGGCCCGCAGACTCGCTCGCTCGTCCACAATCTCATCCCTCCTGTCCTTGAGCGCCTGCTGCTCCTCGTCGAACTGGGAGACCTGCTCCCTGAGATCCTCGAGGTTGTCGTTAGCCTCGGTAATCGCCTTCTCGAGCTCTGAGATTCTGGCCTCGGCTTCGGTAATCATCTCGAGCTTCTTGCCAATCTGCTTCTGGATGCCCCCGACGCGCCCGGATAGGATTGTCAAGCGCTCGTTGCCGTTGGATATCGCTGATTCGGAGGCCAGTCTGGTGCGCTCTGCCTCGGTCATCGTCCGCTCTGCCTCGCGTAGCTTCTGCGAGAGGTGATCAGGGGCATGGTCCTGCAGGGCCTGGGCTGCTGCGGCCCTCTCGGCGACTGCAGATTCGTAAGTCGCCCTAGCCTCATCGGCCGCGGCTCTGGCAATGGCTTGGGCGGACTCGCAGCGCTCAAACTCCCCCGTCGCTGCTACGACCTTCTTGCGAGTCTCGTCGACATTCCTCTGGGCCCGGTCGATATCCGCCTTCCAGTTGCGCAGCTGCACTGAGTGGTCGGCGTCGTCCAGGCCGTGTATCCTGTCGCGCAGGTTCTGCTGGTTGGTGCGCAGTTCCCTGAGAGCGGCTTCGACGGTGGAATAGATTAGATTGGCCTCCTCGACCGCCGCTTCCAGCCTGTCTAAACTCGACGAGACCGAGCCTCCTCCGAATGCGTTTCGAGCAGACTTTGTGGCAGAGCCCCCGGTCATCGCACCAGAGCTCTCGATGACCGAGCCGTCGAGAGTGACCAGTCTGACGCCGCCCATGTTTCGCCGGGCTACTTCCATCGTGTCTACTACGAGTGTGTTGCGCCCAGCGTACCTGACTGCGGTATCGATCTCCGTGTCGTAGTCCAGCAGGTCGTGGGCGAAGCCGACGACACCTGGATTGTTGGCGACAATCAATGAGCGCCCTCCTGGGCGACTGATGCTGAGTTTGCTGAGTGGTAGGAAGGTGGCTCTGCCGCCTCCGTTTTGCCTGAGCCAAGATATGCACTTGGCTGCGACGTCGTCATCCGTGACGACGATGCTCCTCAGACCTGCTCCGAGGGCATTGGCCAGCGCTTCCTCGTGTGACGGGTCCTTCGGTGCGGTCAACTCACCTAGCGAACCGAGTATCCCTTTCACATCGCCGCTCTGGCGCAGTTTGGTGAGTGCTGCCAATGTCACGGCGGAGCCTGGGGTGCTGGCGCGCCCCTCCTGGCGCGCTCGGGCCTTGTTCAATCCCCTCTCCGCGTCCCTCACCCTAATCTCCGAGCGATTCCTGTCCTCGACCAGCTCGCCCTCCTGCTTCTGCAGTCGGCGAAGCTCTTCCGCCAACGAGCTGCGATCAGTTGGGGGCTGGTCGCCCTGCAGGTCCTCGCCGACCAGCTCGAGGTCGTCACGGACCATCGTGGCTTCCTCAAACTCCTCTTCGAGGTCGGCCAACTTGCTTGAGGCGATCTGGGAGGTCTGCTCGGCCAGATCGGAGTTCAATCTGGCCTCGGCATGAGTCGTATGGGCCTCGTCAACGGCTTCGGTGGCGTGGCCGAGGATTCGCTTGAGACCTCGGCCGGCCTTGTCCCCTGACTCGATTGCATTCCTTGCATCCCGCTCGTCCTCGGAGGCGCGCTTGAGTGACTCCTTGGCCTCTTGGAGGGCTTCGCTGGCGCTCTCGAGTGCGGTCTCGGCCTGTTCGTGGGCTGACTGGGCCCCTTTCAACTCTGCACGGAACTCCTCGGCATCCTCCTCAGCGCTCTCGATGATGCTGCGCTGATCGCCGATCCTGTCACCCCCTGTCTCGATGTCAATCTGGTATTGGCGGATTTGCTCGAACAGATCTCGGGCTTCGCCGCTGACGATCTCGTTGATGTCCGAATCGACTTTCACCATCTCTTCGTCAAGCGCGAGCAATTCCTTGTTGCCCTCGGTGATTGTCCCACCGATGGTTTCGATCTCCTCGTGGTAGCCTGAGCGCTCCGTTCCTAGCAGTTGGACATCATCCAAGCGATTTCTATGCCTCGACTGGTGCAGAGAGATTCTAGCCGTGTCCAGCTCCTCCTTGAGCGACTTGAACTTGAGCGCCTGCTCGCGCTCCTTGCCGAGGTCCTTGAGGCGCTTCTTCTGCTCGTCCTCGAACAGGTCGATGGTCTCGATATTGTTCTCGACGTGCTTGCGCTGGGTGCCGGCCCGGCGGATTTCGTCGTCATAGGCGGTGACGCCGGCGACTTCCTCGAGGACTCCTCTCCTCTTGTGCGGGGTCATCGTGGCGAGAGTGGTAACATCACCCTGCTTCACGATGTTGTAGCCCCCGGCACGCAGGCCAGCCTCGGCCATGACTCGGCGCATCTCGGTTGCCGTGGAGGGTTCGTCGTTGATCCGGTAAGAGGAGATGGGGTCGCCCTTCCGGCCTAGCCTGACGGTCCTAGTGAATCGGACCTCATCGGTGTCAATCCTCAGTCTCCTGCGACCGCCGAGTTCCGGCGTGTTGCTGAACACGAGACTTGCAGACATGTGCTTGGCAGGCCTGCCTCGCTTGCCTCCGTTGAATATCAACTGGGTCACGTTGGCCGCCCTCAGGGACTTCGTTGACTTTGGGCCGAGAACGAACTCAAGGGCATCCAGAGTGTTCGACTTGCCCGAGCCGTTGGGTCCGGTTATCGCTGTGAATCCCTCATCAAGAGGAATAATGACGTCGCCCCCGAATGATTTGAAATTCTCAAGTTCCATTCGAAGTAGATGCATCCCCTCACCCTATCACCGGGCGAAATATCGCCGACGACATTTGCGCGCTCCCCTCCTGTTTGCTAATGAATGTTGAGGCGCCCATGCGAGCAGCACAACGATTACGAATGGGGCACAAAATCGCCGACAGAGTCACTCCAAACTAGACGAGATGTGAATACCCCGAACCAGTGCATGGAGCATGGCGTTCCTCGGGGTGGCGACACCGACTGACTCTCCCAGTGATACTACTGCCCCACACAGCTCGTCAATCTCCGTTTGACGTCCTGCCATCACATCCTGCAGCATCGAGCAACGGTTCTGTGCAGTGGCTCCTGCTACAGTGCGCAGAGTGCCCTCAAGGTCGAGGTCGGAGAGGTCGGCTCCACTGGCGCCGGCGACCGCTGCTGCCTCCTGCATCGCGGAGTACGCCTGCTCCCAAAGCTCGGGCACCTCTAGCAGCGCCCCATTGCGTACACCTGCTATAGAACACACAGGATTGATTGCAACATTGAGCAGTATCTTCGTCCAGATGGTGCGCTGGATATCGTCCGACCACTCCGGGTCAAGACGGGCTTCGTCCAGTTTGGTCATCAGCATCGCTGCGGTCTCTTCGGGAGGAGAGTTGTCGAGTCTGCCCAGCCTGATGTTGCCACGCCCGACCCAGTGGGTCCCAGTCTCGCCGCGCCAAGCTCCGTGGGTGGTCGTCCCCCCGAGCGTCCTGTCTCTGCCCAACCTGTGAGCGAGAGTCTCGGCGTGTCCCATGCCGTTCTGCAGACTGGCAGCGACGCCGCCCTCGTTGAGCAGTTCCTCTGCAATCTGCGCGAGTATCGGGGTCGAGTCGGCCTTGCCGCAGATTAGTGCGGCATCACACGATCCTCTCAGCTCGGGGGGAAGCGGGCCAGCTTCGCTGTCCACGGTGACGAAGCGCTCGGCGGGAATCACCTCAATCGGACCTTCCGGTGTGTGCAGGACCAGCCCTCCTTCTGACAGTAACCTCGAGTTCTCGCCTCGGGCTATTGCCACCAATTCGGCATCAGTATCCGAGAGGGCACCCAGAAGAACCCCTCCTATCGAGCCGACACCGAGGATGGCTATCCGCATCATGCAGCCTCCCACGAACGAGCCGCGAAGTGCAGGGTGATGCCATCATCGTCGGCAGTGACCCAAGCTGCCCACCAAGCAGGAGGGGAGCCATGCACAGATGCGTTGGCTGAGACAGAAGACATCGCAGCCACCTCAGACGGCGCCCACGCCTCCCAGTTGTCCCAAGCGACTGCATCTCCTGTCCAATCGAGGGAGATGGGCATCGAGGTGTTCTCCCGGTTCACGATGCTGAACCAGCCGTTCGGCATCCTCGACGCGAGGGTGCCGGGGTCAACCATGACATCCGGCCCCTCGACCACCCTGTAGGAGGCGAGCATGGTCGTGCCGTCGCACAGCGCCAGCCAGCCCGATTCGCCAAATCGGAGAGTCGCGTTACCGATTTCACTAGCAGGAATGAGTATCGCCGAGCGGTCTGCGAGGTCCCTGTCCCAATCGCCGCTGGCGTTGACCTCGGCAATCACCCCGGTGGACGGACAGAAGGCCGAGCCGGACTCGCCCCTGGCTATCGCGTACTCCAAGTCCGACTCGAACCACCCCGGTATCCGCCACTCACCATCGGAGACCTGCAACCTCGGCTGCGTCTCCTCCACCGGCAGGAATAGTATGTCATTGGGGAGATTTTCGCGGGATATCACAATCGAGGGGCCTATCCTGCGGAACTGGTCGTCCTGCATCGACAGTGATTGTATAGCTCCCTCGTGGCCTCGCATGCACAAATGGTGCAGCCCAGGTCCCAGCGAGGTCTCGTTCTCGAAAGACCAGAACGGGTCGTAGTTAGTCAGATTGACGTAATCACCCTCGACAACCAGAAGCTCGACGCAGATCCTAGGCGTCTGTGTGTCCTCGACCATCACCCAGAGTGGGTCTATCGACGTGGTCACCCCTATCGGCTGGAACACTATGGCGTACTCAGTGACGTGACCTGCGACATCAATCAGGATAACCAGTCTGAAGGTCTGCTCACTGGCCTCCATCTGATCTCGAGCTAGGCTGACAGAAACGCTACCGGGCGAGGCCTGAGTGATATCGTCGAAACGGCACACCCCCGTTTCGTCCATGCACTCGGAATCGATCTGCCAACCTCCGAGCGGAGCGCCTTCGACGCGCATCTGCAACCAACCGGAGACCGGCATCACCCCGACTGGCTCGAGCGTCAGCTCGACCTCGGCCTGTCCATCCTCGAAGCTCATGAAAGGGGACCACGAGTCGGTCGAGAGCCCATCATTCCAGTCCTCCATCTCGTAACTGGGCTCAAGTCCGGGATATCCGAATAACAGGATTACTAGAGTCAACAATGCAATTTGTCGCAATGGAATCTCATCGAGGCCCGCATACTCATCGATGATGTAAGGGGATGGCATCTGCTCGGGACTGAACCTGCGCCACGCCGCGATGGCGGCCAGCAGCAGCCAGGGCCAGTATTCTGTGCTGATGAAGATGAGGAGCGAGAATCCGAGCGTCGAGATGAAGATGGATGTCTGGTTGCTGCCCTCCTGCATGTCCTCGGGGCCGATTAGGGTGTGCAGTATCCGATCTCCGGGGAACCCAGGGACAGGGAGCAGAAGGGCCCATCCCACCAGCGAGAGTGCGATGCCGGCCAGTCCTGTCGGGTGTATCCACTGGAGCTTCAGAGATACATCCGTAGACTGTAGCAGGGAGCCTAGGATGTCCACCAGTGAATTGGTATCGACCACTATCGGGGCGGCCTCGAAGAGCGGTGGCTGGTTCGATGTCATGCCGAGGCCGAGGACGGTTAGCAGGGAGCCGCAGACGAACAGCACAGCCGGCGCAGTCAGTTCGATGAATCCGAGAGCTCGTCGATCGGGGATGGGGTGCAGGTCGGGCCTCATCTGACCGATTGCCGATATCAGGCTGAACGGCCATTCGGGCGACATCACAGGGAATGCGAGTGGGATCAGGTGGTTCGACTCGACCTCAAATGCGTCCGAGACGAAGATGCGGGCGTAACTGGCGAGCAGGACGGAGCCCATCACTGGGAGGGTGAAGTACACAAGAGCGGTCTGTAGGACTGCTGATTCCAGAGCTGCCG
This sequence comes from uncultured Candidatus Poseidoniales archaeon, assembly GCA_964608795.1. Classification (GTDB taxonomy): domain Archaea; phylum Thermoplasmatota; class Poseidoniia; order Poseidoniales; family Thalassarchaeaceae; genus Thalassarchaeum. The sequence goes on from CAZSPJ010000007.1 coordinate 15,727, forward strand.
AGGCGGGATCTAGGTGGGTGACCCACAAGGCTCCGGCCATGGTCACGAAACCAGAGACTAGAGCCCATACCAGTGCCTGCTGCCAAGCCGGCATCACCATCGCCTGTACCGGCAGGCTGCCAACACTGAGCAGAGGCGGGTCGCCCTCGTCGAGCACCGCAATCAGACTGAGGTTCTTGAGGTGCCTGTTGAGCGAGCGCAGGCAGGCGCTCGGGCTCCGGCCCTCCCTGCCGTTGACCTCCCATGAGTACTCAGCCAAGCCCTGACTGCCGAGGACGAAGTACCTCGAGCAAATCACCTCGAGCAGTTCGTGCTGACCCCATGTCTCGGTGTCCAGCAGATGCGTTTCGGCCTCGGACACGGTGACACCTCGGTATTCGGCCGGGGTAACTCCGATTTGACCCCTCGCACGAGCGTGCGGCGAACTTTGTTCGCCGAATCACTTGTTCTTGAAGCGCTTCAGACGGAACGTCTCCTCGCGCTCCATCTCCTCGAGACGGAGCTGGATGAAGTTGCGCGCCTCCTCCATCTGGGGGATGACGACGTACTCGAGGGCGTTGACTCGGCGCTTGGTAGCTTCAATCTCGATGAGCAGTCGCTTGAGGGTTGCCTCCATCTCCGCGGCCTTGACTATCCTCTCGATCAGAGTGGAGTACGCATCAGAGGCCTCGTCTATGTAAGCCGAGCCGCCGATCAAGCCGGTGCCTCGATTGTCGATGGAAGTGGTCAGGTTGGTCCCTACTACGCTCGGCACTACTACTCCCATGATGTTGCGGGGGGTGACAGTGACCTCCGGGTGCTTGGAGATTGCAATCGCTGCGCTCTTGACGGCGAGGCCGCCCTCGATGGCGCTGGCTAGGCCGATCGACTGGACCGCCTCCCGGTAGGTCCCGACCAGTCCCTGCTTGGCTTCGATCATCTCGGATAGAAGCGACCTGAACTCGTGGAACAGGCCGTCTCGCTTCATCTTCAACAGGTTGTACCCGTTCTCGGTCTGCTTGATTCTCCGCTTGAGGTTGATCAACTCGCTGCGTGTCGGCTTGATGTCGAGCGCCACCTTGTCACCTCCTTGGATTATTCTCGCTGCCTCAGGACTTCTTCTCGGTCGGGTGGTACTTGTCGATCCACTTCTGGTCGAGTCTCACGAGGAACTTGCTGTCGATGTTCGTCAACAGGTTCCAAGCGAGGTCGAGCGTTCCCTCAGCGATAGAGCGGTCGTCATCGCGGCTCTGTCGCAGGAACTGGTCCTCGAAGATGTCCGCGAACTTCAGCATCTGTAGGTCGCGCTCGTTCAGCGCGTCTTCACCGACGATGGCCACCAAGCCACGCAGCTCGCGCCCTTGGGCGTAGGCGGCGTACAACTGGTCAGAGACCGACTTGTGGTCCTCGCGGGTCTTGCCCTCGCCGATGCCGGCGTTCATCAGCCGGGACAGTGAAGGAAGCACGTTGATAGGCGGATAGATTCCCTTCTGGTGCAACTCACGTGAAATCACGATCTGTCCCTCGGTGATGTATCCCGAGAGGTCAGGTATCGGGTGGGTGATATCGTCACCGGGCATGGTGAGAATCGGGAACTGCGTGATGCTGCCCTTCTTTCCCTTGACGATTCCAGCACGCTCGTACAGCATAGCCAGATCGGTGTACATGTAACCAGGGTAACCGCGTCGACCAGGGACTTCCTCGCGAGCGGCTCCAATCTGCCTGAGTGACTCGCAGTAATTGGTCATGTCAGTGTAGATGACGAGTACGTGGTAGTCATGCTCGAAGGCCAGGTACTCAGCGGCCGTCAGAGCAAGACGCGGTGTAATCAATCGCTCGACAGCTGGGTCGTCGGCTAGATTGACGAACAGCACGGCATTCTCCATGGCGCCGGTGCGCTCTAGGTCGTGAACGAAGAAGTTGTACTCCTCGGCGGTAATACCCATCGCGCAGAACACGAC
>CAZSPJ010000008.1:0-17509 GCA_964608795.1 uncultured Candidatus Poseidoniales archaeon
TAGACTGGCGCTGACTCCGAGTGGGGCCAGATTCGGCACAATCGGTGGTGCTGGGTTGGAGTTGAAGGTCGAGAACGCGCTGAAAGGGATGCTTAACGGGGGGCGCCAGCAGGTTCGTGAGAAGGGCGGCAGGGTCGAGACTTTCGTGCTCTACAAGGATGCGAAGGGAGAAGAGGTGATTCCGCTTGACAGCCTGTGCGGGGGCCGCGTAACAGTCGCGATGGAGGTCATGGATCCAATGCCACACATACTCATCGCGGGAGGCGGTCATGTAGGCCGCGCGGTTGCCATCGTCTGCGACACGCTCGGTTGGTCGCACAGCGTCTTCGACGTGCGCACCGAGTATGCTGAAGCCGCCCGATACCCGTTCGCGAGTGAATTGCACACCGGTTCAGTATCTGATTTCCTTGAGAACGAGGACTCGGACTCCCTAGTCAGATTCTCGGATGTTCTGCTGCTCGGACATGACTGGGCAATCGATCAAGAGATGCTGCTATGCTTGCTGGACAGACTAGATGGCGACTCACGACCGAGAATAGGCGCCATAGGCTCAACTGTGAAGTGGAACGCCTTCAGGGATTCCGCCATGGCCGCAGGAGTTCCAAAGGAATCGGTGGACTCGGTAAGATGCCCGATTGGACTTGATATCGGAGCTGACTCGCCTGAGGAAATCGCCGTTGCCGTTTGTGCCGAGATTATGGCGCTTGAGAAGAGAAGCGGTTCACTCGACTAGTTCGGGCTCGTCGTCATAAACAACCGCTGCTGATTCTGTTTCACGAATCTGGACTATAGGAACAGAGTCTTCCTCGGCCTTAGGAGCGGCTCGAGGAGTATTCGTCTGCCTCTCCAAACTAGGAATGAATGTCGCGATTGAAATCCATATCAGAATCATCACTAGGACTCCGGATAGAGAATTCTGAGCCGTCTGCTGCAAATTGTCGGCGAGTAGGGAGGGAGCGATGTACCCCCATAGCAAACCCACTGCGAATGCGATAATCAGGCAGATTGAGCCGACAATTGCCAAACCTACTCTGACGGGCATCTTTCTGAAGGCACCAAAGACGAAAGAGACAACAGATGACACTCCCCTAGCGAGCCAAGATAGCAGTGATGTTACGGCTTGCCTCAAATCAACACCCTTCGTCTACCGTCAGTCAAGATGCGGTGCCGCATAGGAGATGAATATGACTGAGCTGCAGTCGCAACGACGACGAAGGCTGAAATCTCCCCATCGTCGCGGCGGAGCGTGCGCAAACTCGCATTGATGCTCTCACTCCTTGTTTTGGTCGCCCCACTGAGCGGCTGCCTGTTATGGGGGGACGAAGGAGAACCAGAGGTGCAGCCAGAGGAAGAGCCGGGGTTTGGATCTTTCAGTGTGGTTGCCCCCATCGACACCGGAATCAATGTCTACCACAATCACTTCCTGATGAATGAATCCTACCCTCAATGGCTGCTAGACGGACTCGGTGTGAACAAGATCTGCGATGTCACGCTCACAGGTACTTGGCAGGAGCGTTATGATGCTGACAAGGAGGTCTGTTGGGATAACATCACCTCCGAGGACGTGGTCTGGTTCAGAGGTACTCGGATAATCGGCACGACGCCAGATGACGACACCGACATACCGATTCTCGACGACCCTCAGGATGGTCACGGAACGGCCGTTACAGGGGCGGTCCTGAACGCCAATCCTGATGCTGTCATATTCTTCGTGGAGGGTTTCAGCGACGCCGCTGTGCTAGCCGCTGCGAACCAGCCACTGGTCGATGTCATCACCACCAGTTTCGGGCCCATCCTCTCCGTCCCCGTGCCCGGGATAGAAGATGCTACCAAGGTCGCAGTGGTACAGAACAAGAAGCTGCACACCGGTGCGGCAGACAACTCTCCCTCACCTGCGGTGCAGGACTCCACCGCTGGCCCACCTTGGAGTATCGGCGTATCGGGATACGCCGAGGAGGGAGACGACCAGAAAGAGACGATGAGCGGTTCATATCCCGATGTCGCAGCCGACTGGACACAGGTCCTGCCGAACCACGACGACATCGATGGCTACCACGAGACCTCGGGGACCTCGTTCGCTACCCCTAGAACCGCCGGGTTGCTCTCAAAGATTCTGATGAGCCTGCGTTCGGAGTTCGGTGACATGTCATCTGGAGCGGATCCCGACACCCGCGATGGACTGATGGTGAATGGTACCAACTTCACTGTCACGAACGATGATTTGCGCAACGCGTTGAACATCTCTGGATGGTACCCCTCGTTCAACACATGGGATCCCCTTTCAGGCACTACTCCGATATCACCAATCGCCCCTTGTACCCAAGTGGGGTGGGGAGTCGTCAACGAGAGCAATGTCCTACCTATAATCGAGCATTTGAATGGAACTTCAACCATGTCGAACCGTCCGAGTGATGTGGTTATGTGCATGGAGGCGAATCAAGAGATTCGCGAGGCCTACTGGAATTAGGCAATCCGTTGAATTCAATACACAGCGCGCCTTCGATGCGTTATGAGGAAGGTCGTCCTGAGGTGGAAGATTCCCTCGCTGAAGGGGGCCAAGGAGCTCTCCAGATTCCTAGAGGTGGCCGAGAGGGTCGAGGTCCTCGGGCACTTGGCCGTCAGTTCCGAGGGAGTCACCCAATTGGCCGAGATCAAGATGAGAGAGGGGCACTCAGTGGAGGAAATCTCGGACTTCGACAGCTTCGAGGTCCTCGAGCAGCACGAGGAGGATTCTGACGGAGTCCTCGTCAGCCTGTTGTGCACGCATCCGCTGGCGGTCTCCGCCATCGAGATGTCTAACATCCACGTTCAACCTCCCTACGGGATAGATGCCGAGCGCGGGATGGAGCTCAGGTTGTCCGGCCACTCCAAGTCAATTCGCAGGTTTCTGGCTCTTCTGAGGATGATTCTGCCTCCCGACAAGGTCAGCGTCCAATCCCTGAGGGGGGTGGAGAGGAACGGTTGGTCAAAAACGCTGACCAAGAGGCAACGCGAGGTCCTGTCTCACGCCGTACGAAGAGGTTACTACGGGCAGGATTCAGACGTCACTCTGAGAGAGTTGGCTGAAGAGTTGGGGATGGCCCGGAGCACCCTCGGGGAGCATCTCCAGCGAGCCGAGTACGAGATCATGAGAATGGTCGTAGATGACCTGAATTGACCCCGCAGGGGTCAAACCGAATGCTCAAAGGTCGTAGCGGCTGGTGCGCTACTGCATGGTTCAGTTCCGACTGCCGATGCTGCCCGCGCCCGGGGAGGTTCCTTGGTCAGCAGTGGTGAACGATAACGAGGTCTCGGTGCACATCGAGAGCAATGCAATTCTGCTCGATGTTCTGCGTGACCAAGCAGGCAGCCTCGGCACCAAGCGAGGCTGTGACATGGGCACCTGTGGATGCTGCAGCGTCCTGATTGACGGAGTCCCCAAGTTGTCCTGCTTGACGCTAGCCCAAGAGGCGTCCGGATGCGGAATCACCACGGTCGAGGGGTTAGCGGACGGCCACCATCTTCACCCTATCCAAAAGACATTCACAGAGTGCGGTGGGAGCCAGTGCGGCTTCTGTACGCCCGGCTTCCTCGTGGTCATTTCCGCGCTTCTGGAGGAGAATCCAACTCCTAACGACGCCGAGATAAAGCACGCCATCGAGGGCAACCTGTGCAGGTGCACCGGATATCAGCAGATCGTCGACTCCGTCCGGGCTGCCTCCGAGATTCTCGTCTCGGGAGAGGGGGTCGCGGATTCTACTGCGGCCAAGAGTGATCCCCATCCAGGCTACGGAGGGGATTGAGGTGATTTCATGAGTGAAGGCAAGGACAGAGTGGAAGGCTACCGCCAGCAGAGCGGTAAGCTGCCCTTCTCGCGTCCAGGTTCTGGCGGCAGCCGCAGAATGAGCGAGCCGCGCGACGAGGATGCGATAGAGCGCGTCAAAGGAGCCAGTGGGCACAAGCACGACGACCTAGTGACCGGCTCAGCCGTTGGCAGGCCCACTGCTCTGGTCGACGGACGTTGGAAGGTGACGGGTCAGGCGCAGTACGGCGACGACATCCGCCTTCCCGGCGAGTTGGTCGGCAGGATCGTTCGTTCGAAGCACCACTACGCCAGAGTGCTGTCCATCGACGCCTCAGCGGCTGTGGAGTTGCCCGGAGTGATCGCTGTGGCCACCGGGCAGGATGCCAGTGGGAGATTCGGCGTGCTTCCTGTGACCAAGGACGAGCACGCGATGGCTCGCGAGAAGGTGCGACACGTAGGCGACCTGATTGCCTGCGTTGCCGCTGTCGACGAGGCAACGGCTAGGGAGGCAGTGCGCCTCGTCGAGGTCGAGTACGAGGAGCTCGAAGCAATCCACGACATGAGGCAGGGGCTTGAAGACGCCACCGAGCCGATCCATGACAGGGGCAAGTACCACATCGGCTCGTCGAACGTCCAGAAAAGGGTGTTCCAGGAGTTCGGTGACATTGAGGGCATGACCACCAACGCCGTCGCCAGCCACAATTCCAACTGGTTGTTCGCCGGTGCCAATCACGGATTCACCGAGCCCCATGCCGTAGTCGCAAATTGGGACCCCTCGGGGAGGCTGACTCTGTACACCCCACAGCAAGTCCCGCACTACGTTCACAGGGCTCTGGCTGATGTCCTTGACATCCCGATGCATCAGATCAACGTCCACCGTACCTTCGTGGGCGGCGGTTTCGGAGGTAAGTCCGACCCGTTTCCGCACGAGATGTGTGCCGCAATACTCTCTCGCAAGACCGGCAGGCCGGTCAGGATAAACTTCGACCGCGAGGAGGTCTTCTGGGTGAATCGTGGGCGCCACCCTTCTCGGATTGAGATGAATCTACACGCCGACTCCGAGGGCAGGCTCTGTGGAATCGAGACTGATGCCCTGATTGACGGTGGCGCCTTCGCATCCTTCGGGCACGTAACCACCTACTACAACGGTGTCCTGCACACCGCTCCCTACGAGATTGGGGCCTTCCACTACACCGGAGCGCGAGTCTGGACCAACAAGCCTGCGAGCGGTGCGATGCGCGGTCATGGCGCGGTCAACTCGCGCTGTGCAGTCGAGGTCGGGATGGACGACCTCGCCGAGCAACTGAGCGTAGATCCCATCACCCTGAGACTGGCAAATCTGCTCCCTCCACACTCAGCCACAATCACAGGATTCAGGGTCACCAGCATTGGCATGCGCGAGTGTCTCGAGCGTGTCAGGCAGGCCTCAGGCTGGGACGATAAGTTCCGCAAACTGCCTGACGGTCACGGAATCGGCATCGGCTGCGGCTTCTTCATCTCCGGCAGCGGACTGCCGATACACTGGGAGCCCAACAAGTTCCCTCACGCCACCGTCCACCTCAAAGTCGACATGGACGGAGGGGTCACCGTCCACACCGGCGCAGCTGAGATTGGGCAGGGTTCTGACACCGTGATAGCCCAGTCGGTAGCCGAGGTGCTGGGACTCCCCCTCGACATGATTAGGATTAGGAGCAGGGAGACGGACACCGCCCCGGTCGACCTCGGCTCGTACTCGTCTCGAGTGACTTTCATGAACGCCAATGCAGCAATCTCCGCAGCCATGGAGATCCGGCAGGAACTGCTGGAAGCGGCAGCAGCGGTGACCGAGGCGCCAGTCGAGAAACTTGTCATCGGCGACCGTCGCATCTACAGGCGGGACGACCCCGCAGTCGGGGTGTCCTATCTGGAAGCACTTCACAAGGCCCAGGAGGACAGGGGCGCTCTGGTTTCATCAGGTGCCTACCGGACACCTCCGATGGGGCGAGTCCACAAGGGAGCCGGTGCTGGAATCGCCCCCGCCTACTCATTCTCTGCATACGTCGCCGAAGTCAAGGTTGACATAGAGACTGGGCAGACAAGGGTGCTCAAAGTATGGGCCGCGCACGACTGCGGCAAGGCCCTCAACCCTCTGTCTGTGAAGGGTCAGATGATTGGCTCCTGCCACATGGGCCTGGGCCAAGTCCTCAGCGAAGAGATGAGGTACGGTAGGGATGGTCACCTGATCAATCCCGACCTGCTCGATTACAAGATTCCGACCGTCCACGAGATGCCCGAGATCATACCCATCATCGTCGAGTCCAACGACTCGGAGGGTCCGTTCGGTGCCAAGGAGGCTGGTGAGGGCCCGCTTCTGCCGATCCTGCCTGCAGTGTGCAACGCCGTGTACGACGCGGTGGGTATCCGCACCAGCGAGTTGCCAATCACTCCAGACAGGATGCACCGGATGATCGAGGCCCGTTGCAAGCAAGAGGGACTGGGGGCCCTCGACCTCAGTTCGCCTGAATTGCATCACTCGGAACTACAAGGCGTCCTCGAGGCTCGTGCCTCAGAGCACGCCGCGCGCGATGCCGCTCGGGCATCTGACCCCGACCCTCCTGACTACAACAACGGGGCTCTCTTCGGATTCGACCCGGAGATACCCGCTGACGAGCAGGACGAACGCTGGATCGTCAGCGTTACTCCAGACAGCGGCTACATGGAGAGATCGCGTCTCGCGGGCAGCGCTTGGAAGCACATCGAGAGACGTCAAGGGGGTGGCTCGTGATGCGCATGCCGCCGTTCGCGCTACATACGCCCGGCTCACTCGACGAGGCACTGTCTCTGGTCGGCGATCTACAGCAGTCGGAACAGGAGTTCGACTGGGTCGCCGGTGGGACGGATCTTCTGCCCAACTACAAGTGGCACCTCAATGCCAAGCCGCACGTCATCTCCCTCGCCGGTGTCCCAGAGCTCACTGAGCTGTCCGAAACCCATATCGGTGCGATGGTGAGGCTGCATGACCTGGCTGAGTCGGATGCGGTGCACCCGCTCGTATCGAAGGCATCCGGCATGGTGGCCAGCGTGATGATTCGCCGTTCAGGCACGGTGGGTGGGAACATATGCCTCGACACGCGGTGCTTCTGGTTCAACCAGTCCGAGGAGTGGCGCGAGTCGATTGAGTGGTGCTACAAGTGCGACTGCGGGACCGGTGCCGATTGCAGGGTGATTCCCAACCAAAACACACAGTGCGTAGCCACCTACCAGGCCGATTTGGCCCCGGTTCTGATGTGCCTCGGTGCAACGATTCACCTAGCCGGCCCCTCCGGGAGCAGGTCGATGCCTCTCACTGAGTTCTTCGAATTAGACGGAATCACTCGCAATGTTCTCGCACCCGGGGAGCTGGTGACTCACCTCACCCTGCCTGATGACAGCTCGGAGTGGAGAGGTGACTATCAGAAGTTACGCCAGAGGGAGTCGTGGGACTTCCCCGAGGCCGGGGTCGCTGTGCTCTGGAAGATGGGGTCGAACGGTTTCCCGAGCGACCTCAGGGTCGCCACCACCGGACTGGAGTCGATTCCCGGCTACCACTCAGCAGAAGCAGCAGCGGCTCTCGAGGGCTGGAACGGTGAATCCAGCGCAGACAATCTGGCTGAGGCAGTCAGGAAGGCGGTCAGGCCGGTGCTGAACACTTGGTACCCTCCATCCTACAGGCGCAAGATGGTCAAGGTCTTAACAAAGCGAGCGAGCAGCGGCCTATTGGAAGTCTAGCATGAGATGGGGGCTGAGCGCAGGAGTCGCCCTACTGCTCCTGACCTGTGCTGCACCGGTGCAGGGCCAACTGGGATCGTGGGAACTCGGAATAGACTACCCGCAGGATAACGAGGATATGCCCTTCAGTGTCGGCACTGATGGCGGCGTCTCGATACAGTTCTTCGTCAACAATGAGGAGCTCGTCGACATTGGCGTCGAGTTCGACTACGAGATCCCATTTGGGGGCGAGGATGATGGGCCCGAATCGGAGACCATTGGAGCGGGGGACAACAAGTCGTTCACGCTCACGGTCTCGGGCATCGACGTCTGGAGCTACGCTGCTGACTCCAAGGAGGAGTTCACAATCTCAGCCACGCTGGTGACTAGGGCTGGACTCCCCATCGGCCTGCCGGGCGAGGGGCAGGAGGCAATGGGTGAGCTGAAGATTCCGACCATCTACTCGCTCGATGTCGACATCTCCGACCCAGTCGGACCGATGAACGCCGGCTCTGACGTAATTCTCACGGTCACCGTGACCAACAGGGGGAATGTTCAGGACAAGGTTGGAGAAGTCGAGGTGAGTGACAACTGCCCCCTCCTGACCACTGACAACGGACTGGACTCCTTGATGACCAACAACATCGGCGCGGGGCAGTCGGCCGAGGCGAATCTGGTTGCAACGGCATCGGAGAGCCATCCTCGCAGGAACTGCAAAATTGAGGTCTCTATCTCCTCCAACGGAGCGATGAACTCCGGCGGCTCTGCGATAGCCGACGACGATACCTCCGTGACAGTGGAGCCCCCTCTCGATGAACCCGAGGAGAACAACGGCCCCGGGGGCACGAGCGATCCGGTGGAAAATGTCAGTTCCAGCCTCCCGGGACTCGGAATCACGACGCTAATCTGCGTCTTGGCCGTTGCTTCCATAGTGACCCCTAGGAGATTAAAATAATCCCCCCTTTGCACCCAATAAGGAAGGGATTGAGGGGGTGCAGAAACAGCACCAAGCGCTCAGGAATCGGGTCAGTGACACGAACTATAATCAGCAACATATAACTGTGAAATGATGCTCGCGTAAGCACCGTAGGTGCTACCAAGGTATTCCGATACATGAAATAGAGGAATTCAGATGGCTGACGAAGGAAAGCGAGAAGTTCAATTCGCCACCTACATCGTCGGCGCCATCGCCATCACCGCAGTGCTGCTGCTCCTACTTCCGATGCTGTTCGTCATGGGCAAATCCACCGCCTACTCTGCATACGAGGAGGAGGAGCTCTACCAGCTCTCGGACATGCGTGGCAGCCTCGATGACGACGGTGATGGCTACTTCATCGCCAACACCATGTCGACTCCCATGCTGGTAAATGACTGGAAGGATCCACACAGGACCATGCTTCTGATCATAGCCCCGGAGAAGCCGATAGACGAGACCGAGGCCGATGCTATCTACAACTTCGTCACCGAGAAGGGCGGCAAGGTCATCGTGGCAGCCGATGGTACGAACGCCAACAGACTTGCTAGCAAGTTCGGAGTGACCTACTTCGGTCACCCGCTGAACGACGAAAATCAGCACTGGTTGGAGTACGACTGCGATCCGAGCCCATGCTACCCCTCGTGGCAGAACGTGTGGAGCGTTGCAGCCGTCGAGGAGGACGTCAATGAGATGCAGGCCGGGGCCGCGAGCAAGGGTTGCTCGGAGTTCCAGATAGTCAATCAGAACCCGGTCTCATGTAGGATTCCCGTGATGTTCCGCTCTCCCACTGGAATGAAGTTCGAGCCTTCTCTGCGAGACACTACTCACCCAGAAGAGAGGGATGTGAAGATACTCGCTAGAGCATCCTCCTCGGCATTCATCGACCTGATGGGAGACGGGGATGCCAGCAATGCTCTGAACCCCGCGCCGGGAGACCTCTCGCTGATGGTACGCTTCGACTACCCCAATATCACCGCCTATGACCAGGTACGCACCGGACAGGGCGGACTTGTGGGGGGAGACATAGGCGAGATGAAAGTCACCGGGAGCATAGTCTTCGTCTCGGACGAGGAGGCGTTCTCAAACCGGCTCTGGACTGACGAGGTCGCAGCGGGGACCGGTTTAAGCCAGTCCTGCGAGGGCGTCGTGGGCAGCTGCTGGATGCAGGAGATTCATGACAACAACGAGTGGCGGGGCAATCAGGTCTACTACGAGCAATTGATTCACTCAATGATGGAACACGATAACCTCGCGCTCTCCGGTGAAATCAGGAACGATATCTCGAACTTCCAAGTAGTGTTCGATGAGAGCCGTCACATCACCGGACTCGTATCTGCTCCTTTCGTGGAGAGCATGGGGACAGTCGTCCTCCTGACTTCGAACGATTTCCTGAAGTGGCTGGTGGTCCTGAACGTCGGTCTCCTCCTGCTGGTCGCCATGATGGTGGTGCCGGAGAAGGAGAACTGGCGACACGTCTTCGATCTGACAAGATTCAACCAGCGACCTGTAAAACTCGATCCAAGCACCTACCGCCTGCGAGTCCAGCAGGCGCTGTTCACCAAAATTAGGGTGCATCACGACCTCACTAGAGATCAGATGGCATCGAAGCCGCCATCTGATATCCAATCGATGATCGGCGACCCGAGGCTCGTCGAACTGGCATACAGTAAGAGCAAAACCTATTCCCCCCAAGAGCTGAGAAAGCTAATGCAGGCAATCAGACGGTGGGGCAAGAGCAATTGAAAATAAATGGAGAGATGAAATATGAATGCAACACCACCAGCCGAGAAGAAAAAGGAAGACCCGCCTCCAGACAATGTCGAGAAGGGTTACGCGAAGAAGGCCGAGAAGGCGCGCGGCAAGAAGAAGATGAGCGAGAAGCTGACTGCCGTCGGCGCAATCGCCGGAGCCATCAGCACCGAGGTGCAGAAGGTCATCATCGGAAAGGCGCACGTCATCGACAATGTTCTGGTCAACATCCTCTCGAACGGCAACCTGCTGTTCGAGGACTACCCAGGACTTGCCAAGACTCTGATGACGAATACCTTCGCCGACGCCTTGGGATGTGACTTCAAGCGTGTTCAGTTCACGCCTGACCTGCTCCCTGCGGACATCACTGGAACTAACATCTACGACGCCAAGAAGGGTGAGTTCACGTTCAAGCCAGGACCAATATTCTGCAACCTTCTGCTCTCTGACGAGATCAACAGAGCGCCCCCGAAGACCCAAGCGGCCCTTCTGGAGGCGATGCAGGAGCTGCAAGTCACGGTCGGTGTAGTTACTCACAAGCTACCCGCGCCGTTCCTGACTATGGCGACTCAGAACCCTGTCGAACAAGAGGGCACATACCCACTGCCTGAGGCTCAGCTCGACCGTTTCATGATGAAGATGAGTGTCGGATACCCCGACCGCGCAGATGAGGTAGAGATCCTCAACCGACGTATCATCCGGAAGAAGGACGAAGTAGAAGTTGAGGTTATCACTGACCCGGCCCGAGTCGTCGCAATGCAGCAGGCTATCGAGGACGTCTATGTCGACCCCGCAATCAGACTGTACATGGTCGAGATCGTAGCCAGGACTCGTGAGGACCCAAGGGTCCTCGTTGGTTCCTCACCAAGAGGTTCTCAGGCACTGCTCAAGACAGGACGAGCCGCGGCGGCAATGCGAGGTCGCGACTTCGTCACACCTGACGACGTGAAATCGATTGCAGAACTGGCGATTGCTCACAGGCTGATTCTGAAGCCAGAGCACCAGATTAAGGGTCTGGAGAGCGGGGAGGTTATCCAAGATATTCTCCGCCAGGTCCAGGTCCCGACTGTATGAGGAAGAGGCGCGTAGGTGCCCTGAGCAGAAGGTGAGAGAGCATGACATGGAGCAGGAAGTCAGCGATGTTCGCAGCGCTGGCCATAGCTCTGTATCTGCTTGGCCTCGTTCTGCGCAACTCCCAATTGGTGACTGTGGCCGTGGTGCTGCTTTCCTTCCTGACGTGGGCGGCATTCCGCACCGCGCATGCCGATGTGGCTTCATCCGGCAGGCGGGTCGACGATGCCGATGCCGACGAGGGGATCCAGCTGCACACCATTTCGGCACTTCGCCGGATATCCTCTGCTAGGATCTTTGAAGACGGCGAGATCGACGTCACGCTGCGAATCCAGAACCGCTCTAATCTCTCCAAAGTTCTGGAGGTCAGGGACCGAGTGCCGGAGGTAATGCGCATCAAGAAGGGCGCGAACTACGTACTGATGGAACTCGGGCCGCAGCGCGAGACCGAGATCTCGTACACGATTGAGACCCCTCTCAGGGGATTCTACACGATAGGACCCGTATGCATCCGGGTCCAGGACACCTTCGGACTGTTCCACAACGAGCGTGAGATTCACCTCTATGACGACTTCCTGGTCTTCCCCAAGATGGAGGACATCAAGGACGCTATGATCAAGAGCAGGGTGCCGAAAATCTTCACCGGCGCTGTGAACATACGAAACCCCGGCGAGGGCTCCAACTTCTACAACCTGAGGGAGTACGTCCCCGGGGACCCGATGAAGAAAGTCAACTGGAATGCGACCGCTAGGAGCGCTGGAAAGATGATGGTTAACGAGTTCGAGCGCGACGCGGTCAGCGACATCATACTAATCGTCGACAGCAGGAGCATTGCCGAGACCGGTCCGGTGAGCCGAAACTCCCTCGTCTACAGCACTAGGGCTGCAGCCAGCCTCTCACAGTACTTCCTATCTCGGCGCGACTCGGTCGGGCTGGTGACCTACGGTGACGAGATAGTATCGGTCGATCGCGACACCGGTAAGAAGCAGCTGTACGTGCTGCTAACCAAATTGGCGGGAGCCATGGCAAAGGGGAACACACCTCTCAAGGTGGTGACTGACCGCATCATGCCGCATATCAACCGTGGCAGCCCAGTGATCATCATGAGTCCCCTTGAGGATGATTCGACTGTAGTGGGCGCTGTCCGCGACCTGAGATCGAGGAACTTCGACGTGACTATACTCTCTCCAAGCAGCCTCGAGTTTGAGTTCGATGCCCGCCGTCTGGATCGCACTGGTTACGAGGTCCTCAAGACCGAGCGGGATATCCTGCTCAGCGAGTTGCGAGGCCTGGGTGCGAACGTGATGGACTGGGAGCCTGACATGCTGCTAAACACCGCCCTAGGAGGGGCAAGAGGATTCTAGGAGGGCGATGAATGGCCGAGGACAATGCGACAGATCAGGGAACTGGTGACACTGCGCACCTGTATGAGGGGAAGACCGTCAGTTCGGCCCCCCCTAGCCGCAGGAAGGCGGCCGGACGTCTGAAGTCCAGTACCGAAATACCGAAGGATTCGATTCCCGAGGTCCACGTGCCTACGGTCATCGAGGCATTCTTTGGAGGGCCGATCGTCAATACGACGAAATTTCTCCCTCCCGATAGGATGGTAGCATCGCTGCAGATGGGATCTGCAGGCGTCCTGCTAATCCTGAGCATGTTGACATTCATGGTCACCCCAGTGAGCGGGACCGCTTGGTTCGCACTCAGCAACATGCTGGGAATGCAGACCCTTGGCGGGGTTCTGCATCTATTGATAATTCTGAGTGGCCTGATAGGCGGGTTGTACGGCATCTTCCAGCGGGACCAGCGGGCTCTACTGGTATCTTACGCCCTCCTGATTCTGGTGACCCTGAGATTCGCGGGAAGCAAGGTGGACTTCGGTATCGACTTCCTTCCCGAGGGCGAGATCTACCAGAAGATGCTGCTGCTGCTCTACGCCGTATTCCTTGTGATGTACATGGAACTGACCAGCGGCATCATCCGATTCTCCATGTTAGACACCTCTATCCGCACCGGCGAGGTCTACGTCATGCAGGTGACAAATATCACCTCGCGCTACCACAAATCCCTGCTCATCACCCCGGTGATAGCCGCCTCAGTGGCGGGGCTGACCCTGCTGATCAACCTCATTATTCCGGCCTTCGTTGGCATTTTCGACGATGTCTCGGCTCTACGGCTACGGGAGAGCGTCGAGCTGACTAGCGTCTACGGAGTCGCTCTCGGCACCGTCATGGTGTTCACGGTGATTGCTGCGATGTTCGCAGTCAATCTGCCGCTCCGAATACAGCAGATGCGAGAGAAGAACGTCTGATTCAATCAATCCCGATGTAGCCGCCTGTCATACCAAGGTCGGCAATCACAAGCATCGCCACAGCCTCCACCACCGGTGCCGCTCTCGGTCCGATTACGGGGTCATGCCTACCGCCTACCTTGAGTGAGCGTATCTCGTCGCTGGGGAGGTGAAGTGTGAACTGCTCTCGGGGCAGGCTGCTGGGAGGCTTGAAGTGGACTCTTGCGCTTATCGGGGCGCTGGTGGAGCGCCCCCCGAGCGCACCGTCGGCCTGAGCCGAGTCCGCCCCCTCGGGAACCGGGTCTGAGTCACCCGGGAGCCAAGCGTCATTGTGATCGGAGCCTCGCATGACCGATGCGCTGGTCCCACTAGAGAACTCTACGGCGCGAGCGCCCGGAATTGCCATCAGGCCTCGAGCCAAAGCCGGTTCGATGCCGTCGAACCACGGCTCTCCGACACCTATAGGGAGGCCTTCGATGAGCAACTCGACCACGGAGCCGATGGTGTCTAGTTCCTTCCTGATGGAGCCGAGATGCTCGGACATTCTCTCTGCGGCTTCTGGGTCACGGCAGTTCAGTCTCCCCATGTCTGTTGACGGGTCCAGCCGACTATCTCTGTCAAGCTCAAACAGGGGCCTCGCGCGGACTTCTCCGACACTGTGCAGATGCGCTGAGCAGGCCCAGCCAGCCTCGTCCATGAGGGCTTTCACCTGACTTCCAGCGGCGACCAGTCCGAAGGTGAGTCTGGCAGATTGCGATCCGCCTCCCCGTGGGTCGTTGGCTCCATTGGAGCGGATGTCCTCGACCATGTCAGCATGACCTGGCCGGGGGTGGTCGGGCAGGAAGGAGTAGTCCGACGACCTGACATCGGAGTTACGCGTGAGCAGCAGTATCGGCCAGCCCGTTGCCTTGCCTTCGTGTACGCCGGATAGAATCTCACAATCATCGCTCTCGGAGCGAGTCGAGAGATTCTTTCGCCCCGGTCGCCGTCTCAGGATGGCCTCGGATAGTTCCGTCTCGTCGATCTCTGTGCCTGCGGGCATTCCCTCGACCAGCGCCCCCACGCATGAGCCGTGGCTCTCGCCGAACAGGGTCACTCGGAGATTGTCGCCGAATCTCATTCCCATGGCGAGGCCTCCTCGCCGACGGGCTCTGACTCGATGAATTTGGAATGAATCACCTGCATGCCGGACTCGCTCAGGAACTCAGCCAGTTGCTCGGCGCCCTGCTCGTAGCAGACTATGGCTATAGCAGGCCCAGAACCGCTTACCCCTGCTGCAATCGCGCCTCTTGCGATTGCCGAGTTACTTATCCTGAGCGCCTCGTCATCGCCAGTCACAGCAGCCACCGCCATCCCATTTGCTGACATGGCAGCGAGCACGGAGCCGTTGGAAAGTGAAGCCAGTGCTCGCTCAAACAGTGACTTCTGGTCCGCGAATGAGTCGGGTCGCACCTTGGTCGGCCTCGGGCCTCGCAAAGCGAGGAGGACGGTGAGGCCCTCGTCGAGGTCACCTTCCAGCAGAACCGAATCGCGCGAGCTCTGAAGGGGGTCAACCAATCTCCATCCCGGCGAGATGGCAGCCCACGCGTCATCCATGCTGCCAGTGATTGTACACCCAGCCCTTCGCTGGGCAGCAACGGCGATGTCAACGATGTCGAAATCGCTTAGAGCGGTCCATGAGGCTTCGTTCAGCGCCATTGCGGCAGCGCAGGCCAAGGCGGCACTGGATTTCAGGCCCTGCCCCACAGGAACCTCGCTGTTCACCACCCAACCCGCATCATCGGGCTTCGGGTAGCCGGATTCAATCCATACAGCCATGACTGAATCCAGAATTCCATGTACATCGCTAGGCACGGAGGCGGGACCCGATATCAGACTCACTTCGGTAGATAGTTGAATGCCGACCGAGCAACCCTTGCCCAGACCGGCTGCGTGGAGCACGGAGACTGCGCCATTGGCCTTGCCTCCCCCGAGGGCCGTCATCTCTCGCTCACCTCACCCGGAAGAGCTTGGCCGATGTGCCTCATACTGCTGTCGACAAGGATCAGAATCTCATCACCGATGTGAAGGTCGGTCACCGACAGCACTTCACCGCCGGGGGAGACGAGGCGTACGGTCTCGGCCTGCTGGGCCATGACCTGGCCCTCGACAGAGTCGCATTCGAACCTCACCACGAGGAACGGTCGGCGCTCGATCTTGAGGCGGCCGATGCTGGCGGAGCGCCGACTCCCGTCAGTGGATAACACGGCCACCTCGTCGCCTGCATTGAGTTCGCTGAGGTACTTGGTGGAACCATCTGCCATGAGAGCGTAAGCGTGTACTGCGCCGGCATTCACACGGAACGGGCGAGAGGGGGCGTACTCAGAGGGGAGGGTCTCTCCGTGGATGAGGCAGAGGGCGCCGGAAGAGGAGCCTATCACCATGCCTTCGCCCGGAGAGAGCCTCTCGATCAGATCGACGCAGAGCCTCTCACCGACGCCACCGGACTCGACAGAGATGACCGTGGCCGTCGATAGCTCGCTGGGTGCCTGTTCGGCATCGTCGGAGATGGTTTCCGAGGCGATTCCTCTAGCTGCTGCCCAGAGGGTCTCTGAACCGGACTCGGGCGGCAGCAGGACCGCATCGACGCCATGTTGCAGTGCGAATGCGGCACCGGGAAGGTCGATCTCGTTGGAGATCGCGGCCGCCACACGGGTCCCGCTTCCCGAAGCTGCTGCGACGATGTTCTCTAGCGGAATCATAGTCCAGTCGGAGCATCTGACAAGCATCCACGCCACCATCCCAACGAGGGACCGGGCCTCGTCCTGACCGCGGTAGTCGTCCAAAGCCACCTCTGCTACGTCGGGGGCGCTGCCTTCCCAAATACGACTGGCCCCCTCAGGGAGAGAAGATGAGTTAGAGCCAGTAGCATCTAGCCAGAGTTCCATTGCATCACCCTCCGATGAGTGCAGTGGCCTCGGCAGCACTGGCACCTTCGTGAATGACCTGTCTGAGAGCAGCGACACACGCAGCCGGGTCTTCTGAGGCGAAGACCTGTCTGCCCATGCAGACTCCCGCTCCTCCAGCTGACATTGCCTCCTCCACGATACCCAAGGTGTCTGAAAACGGTGTACCGGATGGCCCACCAGCAATTAGAACGGGGATCGGTACCGCCTCGGTGACAGAGCGGAATGAGTCGGCCGAGCCAGTCCAAGGTACCTTTACGACGTGGCATCCGAGCTCCCAAGCCAGTCGGGCGGCGTGTGCGATGCCGCCGGTCTCGTCTCCGTCGGCCAGTTTGAGATTAGGGCCACGCGGATAGACCATACCAAGCACGGGAAGGCCCAGTGGGAATGACTCAGTGGTGAGTGCCCCTAATGCCTCAATCATCTCGGGCTCGGCTTCGTCACCGAGATTGACCTGTCCGGACAGAGCCATGGCTCCACGCTGCCAGCACTCCTCGGCGCTCGCCACGCTCACCTTGGACTGAGAACGAGCGCCGCCGTGGACTGTAGAAGCCGAGACGTGGCATACGAAACCCCCCCATCCTGTCGCATCGACATGATGACTCAGAGCGCCCTTGTGCAGAACAATGGCATCTGCACCACCCGAAATGACTGCCTCAACGACAGAATCCATGTCCCCTAGTCCTGCCTCGGGGTAGCCCGATGCACCGTGGTCCATAGGAACCCAGACGCCCCTGCCACCGGGCAGAATCCTAGCGAGTCGGTCCTCAAGAGTATCCGCCATGTATCCTCGCTAGTGCTTCATCACTTGAAAGGTGACGCATCCAAGCATTTGGCTAGGTACCCGCTCCCATAGGGAGCGGATTAGAGATCCAGATTAACAATCAGGGGTGCGTGATCAGACACGACCAGTCCACCCTCGCGAAGCACCTCGGCGGATTTGAAGAGAGTTCTAGCAGCCGAGTTCG
>CAZSPJ010000009.1:0-10063 GCA_964608795.1 uncultured Candidatus Poseidoniales archaeon
TTAGCAATCCAGCGCAATGGCCAGGCTATGCGACTGCCGCAGCGCTCTGGCCACCTGCGTTGTTCGCTTAAGCCGAGCGGTTTCACTCCTCTTCAAGCGATGGCTCGTCAGCATCCGACGAGTCCACGAGGTCGGCGGGCAGCCTGGCGACGAAGATGATCTCGTCGGCGTAGCCCGTCCGGTCGGCGTTGCGCAATTCCATTATCCGAGTGCCCTTGGTCACCTTGCCTAGGGTCCCCTTGGTCTGACCGGACACCATCCTGATCATCATCCCGGTCGCGGTGAGCATGAACAGTTGGTCGTCTAGGTCTGGAATCTGGCGCACGCTGACGATGCGGTCGTCGTCGCGCAGTGACATCGTACGCACTCCTTTGGTGCCCCTGTTGGTGCGCCTGTAGCCGTCCCTCTCCATGATGACATCACCGTCCTCGTCGAGGGCCTTGGTGCCGCCCTCGTCCATCACGGCCATCATCTCGCCCGAGCCTAGGCGGCTGCGCTTGGCCATGCCGTACCTCGAGATGGTCAACACGCTGGTGTCGAAGTCGTCGGTCACAATCATCCCGATTACCCTGTCGCCTTTACGCAGCTTCATCCCAGAGACTCCCTGACTGACTCGACCCTGAACCCTGACGATATGGGTGGTCACTGTCTGGCCAGAGCCCGGATCCACTCTGGACTTCTCTTCGGCCGGCATGAACCTGCAGGCGTTGCCCTGAGACGATACCAGCACTACGTGATCGGCTTCGGTGGCTGGTCTGACGGTGACCAGCGAGTCACCCTCGCCCTCGGCGAATCGCAGGGCGTACTTCCCGTTGCGGTTGATTTTGACGTATTCAGAGAGACGACTCTTCTTGATGCGACCGTTCGTGGTGGCGAACATCAGGTAATTTCCCTTCGGATTCTCGATGAGGTCCCTACTGAGGGGGAGTATCGAGATTACCTTCTCCTCGTCGCGGATGCCACTGAGCAGGTTGCGTATGTGAGAGCCCCTGCCGTAGCGGCTGGCAGACGGCGTCTCCCATGCTCTGAGGCCGTAGACACGGCCCATATCAGTGAAGATCAGCAACCTGTCCTTGGAGAAGCAGGTGACTATCTTGGAGGGAGCATCTTCCTCCTTAGTAGCCACTCCCTTGAGTCCCTTCCCACCTCTGTTCTGAAGCCGGAATGACTCTACAGGGAGTTGGCGGATGTAGTTGTCCTGAGTCAGCGAGATGACGATGGCCTCCTCGGCGACGAGGTCCTCACGATCCATCGACAGCGGCATCGGGTCGATGCTGGAACGCCGCTCGTCACCATGCCTCTCGACGACCTCGTCGAGTTCGGCTATGATGATCTCTAGGCGCCGGATGCGACTATCGAGGATGCCCTTGAAGTCCTTGATCGACTGCTTCAGTCTCTCCAACTCGTCGGAGACCTCCTGTACGTTCATCTTGGTGAGTTGGTAAAGACGTCGCTCGGCTATTGCCTTGGCCTGCTTCTCGGAGAAGTCGAAGCGCTTGATTTTGGGGTACTTCTCGTCGCCCCTCAGGTACTGCTCAAACTGCTCGCGCGAGTTCGAGTTCCTGCTGACCTCGATGATATCAGTCATCCTCTTCTGAGCCTTCATCAGTCCCTTGAGGATGTGTGCACGGGCCTCCGCCTTCTCAAGGTCGAATTGGGCGCGCCGCTCGACGATTGACTCCCTATGTCGGACATGTGTGTGCAGGATGGTGCACAGGTCAAGTTGGACCGGTTCACCCTTCAGTATGCCCATCATGTTCGCTGAGTAAGACTCCTGTAGCCTGCTGGATTGGTAGAGCTGATTCAGCACGGCGTGAGGATCGGCATTCTGCTTAATCTCGATGACCACTCTGATTCCTTCCTTGCTGGATTCGTCCCTGATGTCCCTGATGCCCTTGACGACCTCCTTCTGGACGAGCTCGGCTATGCCTTGCAGCATCCCGGCCTTCTTCACCTGATAGGGGATGGAGTGGACTATCAGTTTCTTACCCGATGAATCATCCTGAACTTCGACGTCCGAGCGGATATGGAAGCGACCGTTACCGGTTCTGTACATGTCGACGATACCATCGATCCCGTAGATAGTGGCACCAGTAGGGAAGTCTGGCCCCTTGAGGAAATCCATGTACTCCAGCGCGTCGATCTTGGGTGGATTGTCGAGGCCTATCTTGCGGTTCTGATCGATGACCTTCTCCACGTGGAACTTGATTGCCGCGGCGACCTCGTTGAGGTTGTGAGGGGGTATCTTGGTGGCCATCCCGACCGCGATGCCGTCGCTGCCGTTCAGCAGCAGGTTGGGCAGGCGAGCCGGCAGCACGGTCGGCTCGGTCTCCGTGTCGTCAAAATTAGGCTCCATGTCAATGGTGTTCTTGTTGATGTCGTCTAGCATGTGCTGAGACAGCCTGTCGAGGCGACTCTCAGTGTACCGCATCGCAGCAGGAGGGTCGCCGTCAATCGAACCGAAGTTTCCCTGGCCGTCAATCAATGGGTACCTCAAGGAGAAGTCCTGGGCCATTCTGACCATGGTGTCGTACAGCGCTTGATCGCCGTGCGGGTGGAACTTACCCATCACCTCACCGACCGAGCGAGCGGACTTGCTGTAGCCCTTCTCGTGGGTGTGGCCTGCCTGGTGCATTCCCCAGAGGATTCGGCGATGGACTGGCTTCAGTCCGTCCCTAACATCAGGCAGGGCGCGTCCGATGATGACGCTCATAGCGTAGTTGATGTAACTCTCCTTCATCTCCTCGGAGATGTCCCTTCTAAGCAGATCCTCGACCATCTTGATTCCTCACACATCCAACGCCGTGACCTTGGTGGCGTTGTTTTCGATGAACGCCCTGCGGTCCGGCACGTCTTCGCCCATCAGGATGGTGAATAGGGCATCGGCCTCCTCAGCGTCCTTGATCTCGACTTTCATCATGGTGCGAGCCTCGGGATCCATCGTGGTCTCCCAGAGCTGCTCCGGATTCATCTCCCCCAACCCCTTGTATCGCTGTACGTCTATCTTGGCCGTCGGGGCTTCCTTGTGCAGACGCTTCACTGCGGCATCTCGGTCCTTCTCACTGTGCACCCACTCGGTGTGTTTACCTCTTGATACTGAGAACAGAGGCGGTGCTGCGATGTACACATTGCCGTTGGAGATAGCCCGTCGCATGAAGCGCCACATGAAAGTTAGTATCAGGGCGCGGATGTGGGCACCATCGATGTCGGCATCGGTCATGATGATGAGTTTCCCGTAGCGCAGTTTCTCGGGGTTGAAGGCGCCCTCATCCTCTTCCTCGTTGCCGACCCCGGCCCCGAAAGCACGAATCATGCGCTGGATCTGCTCGTTCGAGAAGACCTTGGTCAAATTGCGCTGCTGCCTCTCGACGTTGAGAATCTTGCCGCGCAGTGGTAGCACTGCTTGGGTGCGACGGTCTCTGGCGGTCTTGGCCGAGCCGCCGGCGCTCTCGCCCTCGACGATGTAGATCTCGCACTCGGCGGGGTCCTTGGACTGGCAGTCGGCCAGTTGGCCGGGCAAGCCACCGCCTTCGAGCACGCCCTTCCTGCGAGTCAAGTCACGGGCTTTGCGCGCAGCGTCTCTCGCCTTGCTCGCGAGGACCGACTTGTCAACTATGATGCGGGCCATAGAGGGATTTTCTTCGAAGTACTCGCCGAGCTTTTCGTTGACTATCTGTTCGACGATGCCGGTGACCTCGCTGGTCACCAGTTTGGACTTGGTCTGAGCGTTGAAGGAGGGGTCAGGGTGTTTAATCGAAATGACTGCCGACAACCCCTCTCGGACATCGTCGCCTGACAGGCTGCTGACGTTCTTCAGGAGCTTTCTAGATTGGGCGTAGGAGTTAATCGTCCTCGTCAGGGATCCCTTCAGTCCGGACAGGTGAGTTCCTCCGTCGGTGTTGTGGATGATGTTCGTGAAGCAGTGGATAATCTCGGAGTAGGCATCGGTCCACTGCATGGCAACCTCGACATGTACTTCGCCCTTGTCGCCCTGCTTGGAACCGAGGATGTGTAGGACCTCGTCGTGGACGACCTCCTTCTTCTCGTTCATCGCCATGACGTATTCCTTCAGACCGCCGTCGTACTTGTGCTCAACCTCAACAGCATCTTCGCCTCGGAAATCGCGCATCCAGATTTGCAGCCCGGCGTTCAGGAAAGCAGTCCTGCGCATTCTGGTGTTGATCTGCTCGAAATCGAACTCTATGACGTCACTGAAGATGGTCATATCGGGCTTGAAGTTGATGGTCGTACCAGTGGTGTCGGATTTACCGGTCGCCTTCAGGGCGGCCTTGCGCTTGCCTCTGACGTACTCTTGACTCCACACCTTGCCTTCTCGGTAGATAGTCATCGTCAGCCGTTCCGAGACGGCGTTGACAGCACTCACTCCGACGCCGTGTAGCCCACCAGCTACTTTGTACGCCTCGTTGTCGAACTTACCACCCGCGTGGAGCTTGGTCATAATGACCTCGGCGGCACTGATCTTCTCCTCCGGGTGCTTGCCCACAGGAATCCCCCTGCCATGGTCGATGACCGTGACAGAGCCATCCTTCTCCAGATTCACCTCGACTGTGGTATTGTACCCAGCGAGGTGCTCGTCGACGGCGTTATCGACGACTTCCCAGATGCAGTGGTGCAGGGCGGAGCCGTCGTGAGGGTCACCTAGATACATCCCCGGGCGCTTCCTGACCGCCTCCAGTCCCTCAAGGACCTGAATCGCCTTCGCGTCGTACTTCTCGGCCATTTTCTCTCCTTTCTCTTGAGGGTTCCCTTAGGGAACCCTCAGCGTATCTGTAATTTGGTGCGAGTCGTGAGTTATCAACTCTCCTAGGAGAGGCCCCTAAAATCACTGAAAATGAAGCTATTATTTTCGTAGCAGGCCTACAGGCCTGTGATAATCGCACGACACGGTTATACAGACCGCCAAGGTGGAGCGGCCGAATGCCTCGACCCCTCATCTGTGTGACACTGAGTGGGTGCACCGTCGATGAGATGCTGAAGGACGCGGCTATGGCGACCGCCGCTGGGGCGGACATGGTCGAGGTGCGACTGGACAAGCTCTGGGTCGTCGAGCAGATGCCAGAGGAGGAACCAGCTGGAGGGGAAGCGGAGGGCGAGAGCCGGCACCCCAAGTATGTCGAGCCCGAGTTCATCCCGCAACCGCTCGACTCGGTTGACGTGCAGGGGGCGCTTGAGTCACTTAAGCAGGGCATCGACCTACCGGTAGTCCTTACCTGCCGCCCAGAACGCCAGCAGGGGCATTATCCAGGAGAAGAGGGGCAACGTATCGAGATACTGAGTGCGGCAATCAAGAGCGGCGTCAGTTGGATCGACATCGAAGTCGACATCGAGTCTAAGAAGCGCAAGTCCCTGATGGATGATGCTTCGGGGACGACTAAGGTCGTGGCCTCCTACCACTCCTCTGAGAGTCCTCCCTCTGCATCGGAGATTATCCAGGATGTCGAGGACAGCTCCGATGCCGGAGACATCATCAAGATCTGCTACCGGTCATCAGGCCGTCACGACGGCCTACGTCTGTTCGAGGCAGCGTGGGGCCTCAGGGGATCGGAAGCCAGTTACGCAATCATGGGCTCAGGATGGGGAGGGGACTGGACTAGAATCCACGCCCCGCTGCTTGAGCAGACCTTGGTGTACACCACCATGGACAAGGGCCTACACCTCTCGAGGCAGGGCAGAATCAACGCCTCTGACCTGCAGACTGCGTGGCAGCTGTTGGAGTACGAAGCTAACTAACCGTCCTGCTCTCGCTCGTCACTCTCGCTCTCTAGGTAAGGGACCTGCCTCAGATCCTCCTCCTCACCCAACCCAGTCGACATGTACCTGCTGTGGATGATCAGGGGGCCGATGATGCAAGCTATGGGAAGCGCAGCTATCAGGATGTAGGCGATGAAGTTGGGCAACGTAGTCCTCTCCTCCACATCGACCAGTATCTCGACATTCATGCTGCCCCCCGCGGCCATTCTGTCCGAGCCTCTCCCGTTGTCCCAGCCGTCCACGACGAGATAGTACTGGGGGTCGCCAGATTCGAACCAGGGGACGGAGGACCAAGCCGACCCTGCCGAGTCGATGGCCACGGAGAACACCTGACTGGAGACGCTCTCGTAGGCGTGGACGTCCCTGAACGGCAGCCACATGAACATGTCTCTCCATTCCACGGGCATCTCATTGACGACCTGCTCGAGGTCCTCCCACTCTCTGTTGTTGTAACTACTCGAATAGCGATCCCAGTTCGTTTCAGTCATCAGGTATACATCACCGATCGCCCCCATGGTCGGCGCTGACTGCGAATCGGGGTTCAGTTCGAGGCAGAAGGTGTACTGGTAGCCGGGCACCAACTCAATCCTGATGGCATTAGCACTGTCATTGTAGACCGTCATATCGGTGCTGAAGTCGCGATCCAGAGACTTCAATTCTCCCTTTTCCCCCCAGAACCCTCCATCTTCCACCGAGTGCTCTTCGAAGTACTGGCCTATCTCCGGGGAGTTGCCTGCCGGGACATCACACGTCGCCTCTGCAGCTGCGATTGGAGCCGCGATGACGGCAGCGAACACGGCGACTGTGGGTAGGAGCAGACAGAGGTTGAGCACGGTCGCAGTGAGCTTCTCAGGACCGTTCTCCACGCTCAGCGCCTCCTCGTCCGGATAGGCCGGATATATCCTGACTCCTTGTTTCTTCGTTCTTGGACAGTCAGGTACTTCGGCTGCGGAGGTGGTTTGTGCTGGTCCATGCCAGGCAGGCCTCCTTCGACTTCCACTTCGGTGACGTCATAGATCTCTAGCATCTCTTCGGCGTCCAACTCGTCCTCGTCCTTCTGCCGCATAATCAACCACCCGAGGAGGAGGACGGCCGCTACCAGAGCAAGCAGTCCCGCACTCTCTTTGTTGGGAACGAGGTCGCCCCATGTCAGGTCGGCTAGCGACTTTGGCGCGTCGTCCTCTTGCACCGAGAGGACGGTGATAACGTACTCCTCAGACGAGCAGACTCCCACGCCGTCGCACACCTGCATCAGGACCCTGATCTCGCCAGGCTGACTCCAAGTCTGATTGCCCCACAACCAGTCGTTCCGCGTGTCGCCGTCGAGGTCGGTGTCCTGCAGCGCGTTGAGGTCCCATCTAACGGTCAGTGGACCTGTCAGTGGCCGGTCGCGGTCGTTGGCCGGATTGCCGTCCCCATTGCTGTCGTCGAACTGGTCGAGGTCCATCCAAGCCTCGATACCGTCGATGAGGTCCGCATCGACAGCGCTGGAGTTCAGCAGCACGATGTCCCCCAACGAAACGTAGTCGGCAGAGATGGGGTCATCGGTGAGTATCACCGGGGCCCTCGAGACGTGCACGGTCAGAGTGGTCGTGTTCGTCTCGCCGCCCTCGAATCCGTCGACCACCGTCAGGGTCACGACGTAGGTGCCAGGAATCTCGTAGGCGTGCCATACCACTGGTCCGCTGTCTGGAGAGCTGGCATCGCCGAAGTCCCAGATCCACGAGACTATGCCGTTCCACTCTGGCGACTCAGAATCAGTCGATGTCCGGCCCACGAACAGCGGGTCGGCGTCGTAGCTGCCCGAGCCGTCGAACTTGATTGGGTCCCCCGGCGCCACGAACGCGTCTCCGACGGCGGTAAAGGGGACCTGCCAGACGACGCCGTCTTCGGTCTGCGGAATCTCGCTCATCACTGTCCCGTTCACACTCGGACAGCTGAATTCGAGTTCCGGGACCGGCAGCGGATTGGCGATTCTAATCGAGTATGACTTGGTGGCCGAGGAGAGTCCCCTGTCATCAATCACGGTGAGGCTGATGGTGAACAGTCCAGGCTCGAGGAAGGTATGACTCACCGAGGAGACGTTGTACACCAGCTCATCGAGGTCTGAGATCTCCCACATGGTCTGCAGCAGGGCCGTGTCCCCGTCGGGGTCGAACGACTCGCTGACGAATGTGTAGGCCGTGTCAACGCTCCCATCCTGCGGTCTTGCGAACACAGCGACTGGCCTCTGGTTCAGCACCTGTACCTGGAGCACGGCCACGGAGGTGTTGCCATCATCATCAGTCACTTCGAGGGTGACGTTCTTCATTCCCGGCTCGAACCATCCGACGCTGGGGTTCTGTAGGATTGACTCGGTCGAGGAGAAGTCGGAAGTCAGGGTCATCCCCGAGCCGTCCAGATTGACCCCTCCCTCGAAGAACCAGTTGTACTCGACGATCATCCCGTCTGAGTCCTCGAAGACTGTCGGCATGGTCAGCGGAGTCAGGGTGTAGGTCTGCAGCGGTTCGTCAAAGACCTGCTTTGGCAGCCTGTTCAGGACCTTGATGTAGAGGGAGTGCTCGACGACGTGGATGCCGTCGTCGACTATCAGAATAAGGGTGTAGATGATTCCGTCAGCACTGCCGTCGACCCATGAGTGTCCGGCCTCGGCCGCTCCCCTGCCTCCCTCGGTCTGCCCGTCGCCCCAGTCCCAAGTGAAGACCAGTTCTTCGAGGGGTACGTTGTCGGAGGTCCCTCTGGCGGAGAACTGCACCCTCTGATCGGTGAGCAGCACCAGTTCGTCGGTGATGACGACCCCGTCTACCGAGATCTCGGGAACGGGTTCGGAGATGTCGCTCACCGAGATGTTCCAGGACTGCGACTCCGAGTAGTACCCGCCCTGGTCCTGCACCAAGAGCACAATCTGGTAGTCTCCTGCATTGAGGTACGAATGGACGGGGTTCTTCAGTCCGGACGAGTTATTGTCCCCGAGGTCCCAGATGTACCCCACGGGGGTGTCGTTGTGGCTGAATGTCCCATTCAATTGCCCGAAGCCCCAGGAGTCGTACCCCGAGCCGAACATGGTCACGGGCAGCCAAGGCTGAGTGACTGATGTGGACATCGAACCAGATGCTACAGGCTCCATATTGGCTAGAGCCAGGGGCAGCGAGAACGCTTGATCCACAATCTCGCCGGTGACATCGCGGATGCGGATGCCAAAGGTCCAGTCTCCCGACGAGGGAGGTGTGAACCAAACACTCCTCGGAGATGGTACGCTGTTGCCTGCGGTGATGTCGAACACCACTGAGTCGGACACGCTGTTGTTGACGTAGGCCTCGACAGTCACCTCGAGAATCTCGAAGAACGCGTTGGACTCCACTTCCAGGTCAATCTGCACACTGTCGTCCAAGCCGTCCTCATCCCTGTCGAAGGTAGTGAGGGTGTCTATCGAGACATCCGCAGGATCAGTAATCAGCCCGGCGTACACGGTGAGCGAGGCCGTCGGATACGATCCTGTGGTGATGCCACAGGTCGCGTAGTTGTAGTCGCAATCGGTGACCATGGACTCATACCAGGTGAGCAGCCAGACCTCATCGGTGGTGTTGCCGAAGCCGTGAACCAGCCCGGTCCCGGCACCGGTCCCGGAGTCGATGCGCAGGTTGCTCATCGACCAGGTCCCTGTGACTGCGTCGCGAGCCATGATGGCGCCTTCGAAGCCGAACTGGGTCGGTTGCACCATCATATTGAGCGGAGCACCGGAGCCTTGGGCGAACTTGTACGCCCTCATGCCCCACCCCTCTATGTCCTGACTGGAGCTGTTCCAGTCGTTGACCCACTGGTCGTTGTAACCGCTCATCTGTGCCTTGCAGATGTAGGCGGCGATGCACCCTGAGGTGAGGTCGAGATTAGAGAACCCGAAGGCCCCTTGGGCGCTGTCAAGGGACACCGCCGCACTGAAGTTGGCAAAGATCTCGCTCATCGTAGTCCCAATCGCAGTGGCACCGGTCTCTGGGTTCTGAGCCAAGTTCTCGATAGCCGCACCTCCGGTAGCTGTATCGGCGACAAGCCTCTGGATTGCGGCTCCACCACCAAGTTTGTCGGCTAGGTACATCAGGAACATGAAACCGGCTCCGTAGTCGGCTATCCTACCGTTCCACCACCTCACGCTGAGGCTGCTGTCCTGCGACCATTCGTTGGCGTGCCCTGTCAGCGTACTGGTGACGCCGAAGGACAGGTAGGCCGCCATGTCTGCTGCACCCTCGTCAATCCACAGGTACTCGTAAGGATCTCTGGAGTTGTGCAGCAGATG
>CAZSPJ010000009.1:10163-15758 GCA_964608795.1 uncultured Candidatus Poseidoniales archaeon
TCCTCAACCAGAATAGCAGAATTGGCAGATATCTTCTGCACAGTGACCGAAACGGTTCCGCTAGCCGTGGAGATGTTGCCTTCGTCACCCTGGCTCCAGGCATCCTCACAGGAGCGGGCCGTGGATCTCGAGTTTAGGTAGCCGGGAGAGAATGGGAGTACCAACCCCGGATAACCCGCTTCCCTCCATTCCATCTTCAGGTGACCGGTAGCCGAGAACACCGGTTCGGACTCATCTGTGAACAGGTACCGCTTGCCCTCAATAGAGGGGTCGAACTCCGAGAGGTCGCCCGACATGACCTCAGTCACTGATTCAACGGATTCCGGTTCTGCGAGAGCCAACGGAGACAGACTGGCGAGCAGCATCGTCAGGACAAGCATGACGGATGTTCTGCGGGACGCTGCTGAATTGATGGGGGACACGTTCAACACTCCGTGTTGTTTTCAGTCGCAATCCGCTCAAAGACCTATTTTAACATCGATGGAGCATCGTTCGTACGTGAATCGGCACGCTACAGCTCCAACGCCCCCCGTCGCGCTACTGCTCATCGTTCTCGTGTGCAGCCTTCCCGCGACTGCCCAAGCGCAATCGGAAGCCGCCGAATTAGTCCTGATATCCTCGCACCAGCACGATTCAGAGGCATTCACACAAGGACTTGAGATGCATGATGGATTGCTCTACGAGAGCACCGGTCTGTACGGTCATTCCAGTCTTAGGGAGATCGACCCCTCAAGCGGTCAGGTGATGCGACAAACCGAGCTCGACGAGTCACTGTTCGCAGAAGGCATCACGGTCGTCGGCGACAGCATCGTGATGCTGACTTGGAAGGAGGGCGTAGCACTGGTCTTCGACATCGAATCGATGACCGTGGTCGCCAATCATACCTACTCGGGAGAAGGCTGGGGTCTGTGCTATGACGGAACTAATCTGGTGATGTCCAACGGGACTTCCGAACTGGCCTTCAGGAACCCGGCCGACTTCACACTGGTTTCGACCCTGCAAGTGACCGACCAGGGCAACGAAGTAAGTCTGCTCAACGAGCTCGAGTGCGTCGGCCAGACTGTGTACGCCAACGTCTGGGGAAGCGACTCCATAATCGCCATCGACAAGAGCACTGGCGAGGTCGGGCTGACCATCGACGCCTCGATGCTCGCCGAGAACGAGTCAGACGGATACAACGATGTCCTGAACGGAATCGCATACGTCTCAGAGCAGGATGCCTTCCTAATCACGGGCAAGAACTGGACATCCATGCATCTGGTGTCATTCGGTTCCGCTCAGGCACCTGAAGAGGATGAGAGTCAAGAATCCCTAGTGCAAACCATCCTGAAGTCGATATGGCCGGTTCTGCTGATTGCGGTTCTGGTAATCTTCCTGAGTTCGATGCGCCTCCTGAGCGCGATAATGCAGTTTCTCATTTTGATGGTAGTTAAGCGGCAGACTGAACAGCCGCCGATGCCCAGTGAGGATGAGCAAGAGGCGGGTGAGGGGCAGTGAGCGAGGCGAACGGTGACGAGTTCGATGATTACAGCGCCATGGAACTGTGGTTGCACGATCTCTCCGTCGACTCAGCCACCAGAGTGGCTGGGGCGCTGATGATATTCGTCGGGAGCCTGCTCGGGGCCCTCCTAGGAATCGCTCTAATCTCAGCGAATGTAGGGGAGATCCTAGCCGGGCAGTTGGATGGCTCGGACGGGGTGGCCGATGTCGATGGATTAGTCAGCACGGCGCTCGAGGATGGCACCACAGGAGGCGAACCGGTCGAGGGCGTCAGAGTGAGTATCCTTGATTCCGACGACCTCGAAATCGGTCACGATCTCACAGATTCTGGAGGCCGGTTCTCGATAGACGATGTGCCCAGACGTTCGTCCACTTTGCTGGTCGATCATCCGGGGAACCGAACCGTCAGGATTACCCTTGTCCCGGGTGACCACGCGCAGGTTTCTGTCACACTGACGTCGGGTGACGGAGTCGATGAGTACGATATGTCCGGCGAGAGCCATCTCAGCGAGTCGGTGCTGATCGGCTCCACCATAGCAGCCCTCACCCTATTGGCCGGTCTGGCTGGCATGGTGGGGGGTCTCGAGGCCTTCCGGGGCGACCGTTACCGACGGTCTTGGTGGCTGTCGTTCTTCGGACTCTGGAGCCGTGGCATGCTGTTCGTAGGCCCGATGTTCATCCTACTGGGAATGGGTATGGCCCATCTCGCCAGAGACCAGTTCACCGACTATACAGAGGATTAGTTCGAGGTTTGCCCGTGTACCTGATTACGATTGAAGGAGGCGATGGGAGTGGTAAGGGCCTCGCTACCAAGGTGATATCCGAAGTTCTCGCCAGAGAGTTCTCGTTCACCTCCGTCGAGGTGACTGGAGAACCGCGCAGGGAGCACCCGCTCGGTCGCTTGGCCATCGAGGCGGTTCGCAAGCAGACGATGACCCCCGAGCAGGAGGCCGGGTTGTTCGCCGCCGACAGGGTCGACCATTCGCACGGCTGGATACTGCCGCGTCTGGAGGAGGGCAGGGCAGTGGTCAGCGAGAGGAACATCCACTCCTCATTGGTATACCAGGGAGTGGTGGGGGGGCTCGGCGTCGACAGAGTGGCCCACATGAACTCAGCAGCACTTGTCCCGGACCTGTGCATATGGGTCGATTGTGACCCCGAGGTGGCGCTTAGTAGGATCAAGGGAGGCACACTCAGGGCGCTGACGGAGAAGTCGGAGTACTTCGAGACCACCGAACTTCAACAGCAGATCAGGGTGGGTTACACCTCGCTGCTGTCCGGTGACATTGAGATGCCCACCCCGTTCGACATGGGTGCTGTGATAGGGCCCATACTGAACGAGGGGACCGAACGGGAGTTCCGACTCGAGCTGACCCGGAGAGTCAGGAAGTTCGTACACTCTAGGCCGACACCCCTCAATGTGGGAATGGAGATTGTCGAGAGACACTTCCTGCGCAAACTGCTGAAGTCTTCGAAGGGTCAGACGACGCTTTCGGATATCGGAGTCGAGCCGACCAGCACGAGTGCGGACTGGCTCGGCGGCTCGGCCCCCTGGAGGATTCTCAGGAATGCCCAATCGGAGCACGATGCGGCCCTAGTCGGAATCAGCGAGGAATCCAGAGTCGATGTCCCTCTCAGCATCCTCTCTCACTCTATGTCTTCGATATGCGGTACACTCGCCCTGATGCCGTCAGCCGATATCTCCGAATTGCGCCAAGCGCTAGGCCCGGTGAGGGCCGTCTCCGAGCGCCACACCCAGAGGATAGTCAAGTTCCTCCACGAGCGCACCGACTGGGTGCACAAGCACAAGGCACTCGTGGGCAGGGATGCCCCGAGGTCCCACTTGAGGCAGCGCTATCGCACGTTGGGAATGACGATACTCGCCATCTGGCCGCTCAGGGACGCCATACGCAGGTGGGTGTCAGACAACCCAGAGACTCACCTCAGATTCGCAATGGGCCAGATTGTCAGGTCGGGAAAGCACCCGTCCGCGGTCAGAGACTCACTGGAGAGGATAGCGCTGTTGGGCTCGGGAACGGAAGGCACCCCCCTCCCCGCTGGAGCCAGTGGCCTCGTATCTTGGTGGCAGGGCAAGTACGGATAATCACTTCATTATCAGCCTTGCATTGGCCGGCAGCAGGACCGAGGCGGCATCGTCATCGAAGTACTTCGTTCTGGCACACAGCGCGGCTGAGAACCACCATCCTACGACAATACCGGCCGCGAATCCGGTGACCACCCTGAGAGGGTTGTTGGACTCGTACTCGGTGAGCATCTGCATGAAGCCGTCGACAGCCATCGGTGTGAGTCCGATGCCTATGACGGCCAGCATCGCCAGCATCCTCCGATCAGACAGGTAGACCACCTCCAGTCTGCCATCAGGGAACACCGAGAGGAAGCTGTCGCGAACAGTCCAGCGATTGAGCCCCCGCCAACCGAACAGCGCAGCCCCGATAGCCAAGCCGAGGAAAATCCCTACGTCACGCGTACACACTGGCATCTGGTTACCGTTGATTTCCCAGGACCTCTCGTGCTTCTGATGGCAGTTCAGGTCTCCGAAGCCGTAAACGAAGGCCCATACCGGGTTAAGCTCGGCCCAAGAGAAAGTCCCGCCGTGCGCCGATTGATCATGACCCAGAGATGAATCCTCACCATGGTCCTGATTGCCCCAACTGACATCGGTAGCGTAGTCTAGGGTATTTGCCCTGCCGGAGAGCTCGGGAACCGTTCCCTCGGGCATCATCGCCGGAGCGAGGAAGCACAGCAGCAGATACCCTCCTGCGAATGCCGCTATGGCCCTACTGACCTTCATTTCCCTGATTCTGTCGCTCAGTCCGTTGGCAAGCGACGACACGCTTCTCGTATGGGGGGCATACTGATGAACTGTGTCATACGGTCATTTTCGTCACTCTCGCACTCTTTTGAGCAAGCACTCGCTCCGCCCCGCATGGGCGACCTGAACTACCGTGATGCGGCATGGCTCGGCATCGTGGTCGGCTCCATGGTTGCGGTGATGGCGACGTTCATCGCGATCTTCCTCAGCGGGCTGGACAGCCCGGATGTCATTGGCTCTCTGCGTTCCGGTCTCGTGGCCGGGCTCGCGGCAACCGTAGTTGTGACCACTTTCGCGTACTACAGGCTGCGTGAGACGTCCCGATCGGGCAGGGACCTAGGGGCCATCAGGGAGCAGGAGGTCACCAAGGTCAGGGCCATACTGGCTATGATAGAGGACAGGGCGCTCGATTCAGGAGGGGGCACTTGGGTCGTAGAGGAGCAGGTGAGGCGAGATAGGGGGGTCCTAGTTGTGGATCTGCATGGACTCGACGCCCCTTCTGCAGCAGCTCTGGCGGACAGGCTACTGGAGCGCAGGCCAGATCTCGGCCGGTTGAAACTGATCACGGGCCGGGGAGAGGATACTCACCCGGGGTCAGCCGACCCCGGAATCAGGCCGGCCGTCATGCAGCGACTGAAGGTCGGGGCGCAGAAGGCCGAGTGGCAGGTGATACAGAAATCGAGCTCGGTCACTCTCAGGCCCATGGGCAGGGCGCCCACCCCCAAGCAGTGGCTGGGGCGCTTCGTGGTTTTCGTGGTCCCCATGACAGGCGCTATGACTCTCGCTTTCAGGGATCTCGCAGGCACCGGAATGGAGCAGCAGGGGATGACTTTCGGCGCCGCTGCGGGACTCCTGATGACCGCACTCCTCTCAGGTTACAGGGACCGCTCAGCCTAGAGGTAGTCAGGGACTCTCTCGCGGCACAATCAATTGCCGAACTCAGTCACCCAGGGTTCCCAACTCGGAACCCAGAAGTCTGACCAGCCAGTCGTGCAGAGACTCACTCCCCATCTCCGATAGGGTAGCATTCAGGAATGCGGCGATCAGAGCGCTTCTGGCCTCTGAGGGGTCAAAGCCCCTAGACTCGAGGTAGAACGCTTGCTCCTCGTCTATTGGCCCGTTGGCCGTACCGTGTCCGCAACCGACGACCTCATGTTCCAGCACCTCCAGCTCCGGAATAGAGTCTGCTTCGGCGCCAGCCGAGAGTAGCAGGTTGTGGAAGATCTGAGCGGCATCCGCCCCACGTGAGCCATCGGCGACCC
>CAZSPJ010000010.1:0-10555 GCA_964608795.1 uncultured Candidatus Poseidoniales archaeon
ACACCGTTCTGGCCAACGAGCAGGTCAAGAACAACCGCTGCTGGCGCTGCGGCCTCGAGGTCGTGCAGCGTGACATGGAGCAGTGGTTCGTACGCATGACAGAGTACTCTGACGAGTTACTCGACGAGATTGACAACATCGCCTTCCCAGAGAACGTCAAGGCGATGCAGCGCAATTGGATTGGACGCTCCCACGGTGCTCACATCGATTTCCCTGTGGCTGGCTCCGACGCGGTCATTGGCGCTTTCACCACGAGACCGGACACCATCTTCGGCGTGACCTTCGTCACCCTGTCCCCAGAGCATCCACTGTGCGAGGTGCTGTGCGCGGGCACCGAGTGGGAGGCTGACTGGCGCGAGCTGCGCGACGAGTGCTTGCGGATGTCCGAGTTTGAGCGAATCAACATGCTGAAGGAGAAGAAAGGCGTTTTCCTCGGGCGCCACGCAATCAATCCCCTGAATGGAGAGGAGGTACCAATCTACGCGGGCAATTTCGTGGTTGCTTCCTACGGTACCGGTGCTGTGATGGCGGTACCTGGTCACGACCAACGCGATTACGACTTCGCAGAGAGATACGGCATAGAGATTCGAAGAGTCCTCATTGAGAGGGAGGGCGACGACCCCGCAGCACCACTGAGTGCAGCCTTCGAGGGCTACGGGCCCATGGTCAACTCGGGCATAGGCGGCTTCGACGGCCTCGCCGGTGAATCCGCCAAGGACGCGGTCACCGCCTCGCTTGAGGCCGCTGGAGCCGGCCACGGAACCGTCGAGTACCGACTGAAAGACTGGCTGCTCAGTCGCCAGCGCTTCTGGGGTACACCGATCCCGATGATTCACTGCGAGGTCTGCGGCGTCGTCCCAGTCCCCTCCTCTGACCTGCCTGTCGAACTGCCTCTCGATGTCACCTTCAGCGAGGACCAGAGTGGAAACCCGCTGGCCGCCCACGACGCCTTCGTCAACACCTCCTGCCCATCCTGCGGAGAAGCAGCCAAGCGCGAGACCGACACCATGGACACCTTCTACGACTCATCGTGGTACTTCATGCGCTTCTGCGACGCCAACAACGACTCCGCCCCGTTCTCCCGTGAGACGGTCGACTACTGGATGGACGGAGGGGTCGACCTCTACATCGGCGGCATCGAGCACGCCGTCATGCACCTGCTGTATGCCCGCTTCTTCACCAAAGCGACCCGCGACGCTGGGATGAACGAGGTCGGCGAGCCGTTCGGCACTCTGGTCTGCCAGGGCATGCTCAACGCACCCGCCCCGTTCTGTGCCGACTGCAACGCCGAGTACCACGTCGACAATTTCGACGCCGACTGCCCGACCTGTGGCAAGCCGCTCGGAACGCGCTCGGTCAAGATGGGCAAGTCACTGGGCAACACGGTTAGTCCTGAGGACATGGTCGGCCGATATGGTGCAGATACGGTCCGACTGTTCATGCTCTTCGGCGCCAACCCGGAGGCGGGCATGGACTGGTCCGACAGCGCAGTAGAGGCCAACCACCGTCAGATGTTCTCGATTATCGACGCCGTCGACGCTGCCTTGGCGATGTCCGATTCACCAGGACCTATGGATGAGT
This sequence comes from uncultured Candidatus Poseidoniales archaeon, assembly GCA_964608795.1. Lineage (GTDB taxonomy): Archaea > Thermoplasmatota > Poseidoniia > Poseidoniales > Thalassarchaeaceae > Thalassarchaeum. The sequence continues at coordinate 1,582 of CAZSPJ010000010.1, forward strand.
GGCTGAACGCAAGATTGCGAGCCAATCAGAGCGCTTGGCGCCAAGCCATGTCGAATGTCAGCCTGCGCGAGGGCGTGATGATTAGCCACTTCGAGATGCTGGCCGATTGGAACTGGTATCGCCGCCGAGGAGGGTGCGATGGAGCAACAGCTAGGGCCTTCCTGAGGAGATGGGTCCCGGTGTTGGCACCGGCGACCCCTCACATCGCCGAGGAGTTTTGGAACCGCATGGGAGAGGAGGGACTGCTCGCGACCCATGTCCTATCCGAGCCCGGCGACTCCTCGCAGGACGCTCCTGCACTGGCTCGTGAGTCCTACCTGCGAAACCTGATCGACAGTGCCCGCAACCTGCGTGAGCTCGCTGAGCGCCACACAGAGGGCGAGATCAGCCGAATCGTCATTCAGACGGCAGCGGCTTGGAAGTCCGAGCTCGCGCGCGACGCACTCCAGCTTCACTCAGAGGGTTTCGACTTCAAGGCAGGAGGCCAAGCGCACGTACAATCCATGGAAATCTTCGAGAACGAGGCGCTGCGAGGCGAAATCTTCCAGACCTGGATGGCCTTGACCGCTGGCAGCAAGAAGAAGCGCGGACGAGTCCACTCCTGGTCGGATGGCGAGAGGACGCTGATTTCCGACAGCCTTGACGAGACCGCAATCATCGAGGCCAACTCCGACTTCATCGCTGCAGCACTGGGGGTCTCGTCCCTCGAGGTCTACCCAGTCGGCGAGGGCGAGGACGTAGCCGGTAAGGCCAGCGTGGCATTCCCGCTGGAGCCTGGTATTGCGTTTCTGTAGGTGAGACGATGACCCAGTCCACAGTGCTGTTCGACGATGCCTGCGGCAAGTGCAGTCGCTGGGCGGCCTTCATCACTAGGCGCGATGCCCGCGGCAGGCTCCGGACAATCGGACAGGAGACTGATGAGGGACGCGGACTTCTTGCAGCGAGACCACCCGCGTTGAGAGGAGTGGACTCGGTGTTCATCATCACCGAGGACGGGCAGTGGCACGCTAGGAGCGCAGCCGTCTGCCGCATCGCATCCAGAATGAGTATGCCTTGGTCATTCGGAGCCATAATCTGGTTTGTTCCCAGACCCATCAGGGATCTGTTCTACGACCTCTACGCACGCGGACGATGACTCCTCGTACTCGGTGGGTTCATGGGGCCCCTGTCGTTGGCCGGGGCGTTGAGTGAAGAGAAGAGCGGTAACCGACGGCGGGGACGCCGTCGACGCCGCCGGCGCTCCGGGAGTGGTCAAAACACTCCCAAGGAGAAAAACCCGGTGGCCGAATCAGAAGCCGTCGAGCGAGCGCTGGCCCGTTTCTCGACAAAACCTCGGCCGATGGGACTCCCCAAGGAGATAGACCCCCCTCCTCGGAAAGTGAACGTCTCATGGAGGATCAATGCGGTGCCCAAGGATGTCCAGCGCAAGGCCGGGGATATCGCCTGCATACCCGGCGAGTTCGGCTTCCTGCCCGAGGAGAGGGTGCAGGAGATTGCCGCGAAGCTCGGCGATCTCCCAATCACCCTCGAACAGGCTCTATCACTTCGCAGCGCTTTGAATCAGGAGAAGAGCGTGTACTCTCACTCGAGACTAATGCGTCGAGCCAACGAGCTCAACCGCCGCTACAAAGCCGGCGAGAGCGTACTGGCCCTGTCCAAGCGATTCGACGCACCACCTGTCAACACCTTCCGTGCTATCCTGACCGGCAGAGGGTGGACCAAGACCAGAATCAAGGACACCCTGAACAAGAATCCCTCCAAACTCAACAAGCGCGACCTTGAGCAGTTCAAACTGGCTGAGTCAGTGGACAGGGTTAGCTCGGTCGACCAGAGTGACACCCAGAGCGCAGCTGAGGTCTTCGAGGACATCCTGTGTGACTACTTCGACTCCATCGGAGTGAGATTCCGTCGTCAGGAGGACCTGCTGGCCGAGCAGAAGAAGAGCGAGGGACGGGCGATAATCACCCCCGACCTGCTGCTGCTCGACGATGTCAGGATCAACGGGGTGCCATGCGCGTGGATAGACGCCAAGCACTTCTTCGGGGCCGATCTCAAGTTCCCGCGCAAGAAGACCCAGAAGCAGGTTGATCGGTACGTCGCTGAGTATGGACAGGGAGCCATAGTCTACCGGCATGGCTTCTGCGGCAGCCTGCGACTCAAGGGCGCCATTCAGCTCGATTCGAGCCCTCTGGATCTGAGGCCGCTCAACGATTTCCACGAGAAGGCCAGAAACGACTCATGAGAGCCGGCCTACCTCGGTCGTCATAGCCTGCAGACCAGTCCTCTCCAGCGCCTCTACCATCGACCCACACCAATCGACTCCGCTTTGGGGGTCGCTGGGGACTATTGCTACGCTCTCTCCCAGCATACAGAGCAGAGCGACCGTCTCCTCGCCGATACCACACTCCCTCATCGCGTCATCCACCGACGAGAGCAGTCCGACACGAGACGAATCCGCCAGCAGCCCACTGTCCTCAGCGAAGCGCTTCGAGGAATCGAGCAGCTCCGTCCACCTGCTGATGTCCCATTCCCCTCTGGACAGCGCCTGCATCTGATCCGCCCCGGCCTGACTGATCGACCGCTTCCAGTCGGGATCGTCAATGTAGTCCGAAGTGTGCTTGCCGGCATCGGGGCGCCACGCCAGCACGATCGGTGTGGCGCAGCTCCATCCCTCGGCCCGGCCCGGCCCGCTGAGCAGCAGCGCACCGTGGTAGGGAGCGCCTGCGACGAGCCTGCGCTCAACGCCACCGGCAGCCAGTGCAGTCACGTCACCCAGTCCGGTCGAGCGCTCGCGCTCCGCCCTGTGAGCCAGTGAATAGGAGCGCCGCAGGCTCTCCTCATGGGGCAGCCCCATCGCTCTCTGGAAGGCAAGAGCTGCGGCGATTGCACCCGAGGCCGACATGCCGAAGCCCTGCGAGACCGGCAGAGCCAGTCTGACGCTGATTTCCCAGGCGATTCCAGCCGCTTCGGGGACTTCCGTGACGAGCAGGTCGAGAACCCGCTCGTACAGCCCCGGATCTCCCTCTCCACCATCGAAGGCAACTTTGAGTCCGAACTCGCCGGCTTCTCCATAGGCGACGACCTCAATTCCATCAGCGACACACAGTCCGGCCCCGAGGCTGCCCTGCTCGATTGGATCCGTGGCCGCATCGCTCACCGTGAACAGCAGAGTGACGTGGCCTCCGCACTCGCCTCGGCCGAGAAGCACGGTCATGGTGGGTCATCCAGCCATCTAGCCAAGAATCCTCGGCCGGCTCACAGAACCGTTACGAGGTCTTCCTCGAGTTCGCCGAATCGCCCGGAGAGCTCCTGAATGGCCTTCTGGAAAGCGACCCTCGCAGTCATCGAGCCATCTGACTCGAAGGACAGGATGAATTCACCTGGGACCTCCTCAAGGGTGATTGCGTCCTTGAACTCCCGTGACTCCTCTGTTCCCTCACCGACGTGGTGCAGGTCGTCTATCAGTTGAGCTACTTTGCCGATATCCTCCAAGCGCCCGCTGCTGAAGTCCTTGGCAGTGATTGTGAGATTGAGGTCCCACAGTATCTTCGCCTTCCTCGGCTTGTTGATGACTCCGACCTGTCGCGGGGTGAATGTTGTGCCGCAGACCGGTGACCACTTGGCGTGGTCGCGTCCGCGCCCCATGATTGCCGTGGCGTAGAACTCGATCATCTGGCCACGGGACAGCCTAGTGATCGGGATGCTGTGGTACTTCTCCGAGATGCTGCCGCCCGCTCCGAGAAAACTCATGTCGCCAGCGGTCACGATCCGGCCGTCTTCGGTGCCGAAGACCTTGCAGGTGTAGATCATAGTGCATTGGGGGCACCCCCTGTCCTCTACGACCAGCTCGGCGCAGGCCGGGCAACTGTCCTGGAAGTGGAATTCGTCGTGCTTGGTTGGAATGGGGATCATGGCCAATCTCTGAGCCACTACCTCATCGGGCAGCGGGCCATTGGTCTCCCATACCTCGCCATCCTGCTCGATTGTGCCCATCTCGAAGCGAACGGTGTCGATGGCCATCTTCGGGGTGTCAGAGATCAGTGTGCGTCGGATAGCGTTGACGAAGGCCCGATCCGTGTCACTAAGCAGTATGGCTATCTTCTCGTCGCTTTCCTCGATAACTTTTGTCTTGACCATGCATTCACCTCATACTCGGCGCCCACGGCGCCCTCCCTTACTCTTCGTCCCGTCAGTTGCGACGGGAGTAACGTCCTCGATGCGGGTTATTGAGACTCCGGCCCGGGTCAACGCCCGAATTGCAGAGGTCGCGCCCGGGGCGCTGTGAGAACGGTTCCCCCCAGCGCCACGGTATTTCACGATGACTTGGTTGAATTCCTTCTCGGCCAGCATCTCAGCCATTCTCTCGGCGGCTCTAGTCGAGGCGAACTGGCCGCCTGAGTCGCTGCCGCCCTTGGTCACCATGCCACCCGAGACCTTGCAGATAGTCTCGGCTCCGGTTAGGTCAGTGGCTGTCATCAGCACGTTGTTGTGCGTGGTGAAGATATGCAGGATTGCCTTCCTCGACATCAGCTCTCACTCTCCTCAGCGGGCTTGCTGTCCTTGGGAACGCTGTCCTCGGTGTCGGATGAGGCTGCCGCGTCGCGCTTGACCTTCTCGACGAACTCGGGATCCACCACTCGGACCGGCTCAACGCCACCATCATCGTCATCGGCTACGAGGGTCAGTCGCAACTCCTCCATGTCCTTGCGAAACTGGTGCTCCGAATCGGCGAAGGGCGAATTCGTAGAGTACTGAATCACATCCTCCTCCTGCTTGAGTACGTGGTACCCGGGAACCGTCATCCTCTGCTCGCCGATGCAGATGTGGCCGTGGACTATTAGATTCCTAGACGAGCGCATGGTCGGAGCCAACCCCTTGTAGAAGACGACTGACTGCAGTCTCCTCGAGAGCATGTGCTCGACGGTGATCTGCAGCACGTCGTCAATCCCTGCGCCTTCGGGAAGTAGCCCCTTGCGGTGTAGAGAGTCGACCATGTCGGTCTTCTCGCGAGCGAAGTGGCCCTCCGAGGCGTCGACCCTGCCGATTAGCTTCATCGCCTGGTTCCTGTGGCGACGCAGAGCTGACTTCTCGCGCCAGATCTCCCTCATGCCGCCGACCTTCTTCAGGCCGTACTTCTCCTTGAGAGCGTGCTCCTCGTCAATCCTAGCTTGCTTCCAGGGGTGAGCGGGGGTGCGAGTCTTGGACCTCGCGAACTTCGGATCTCCCATCTGCTCACCTCACTTCTTCCTCTCGACGCCGAGCGAGGAGCCCTTGCGGCCGTTTGATCTGAGCCTCTGACCGCGGACCTTGTGGCCGCTCCTGTGCCTCATTCCTCGGTAGGCCTTGACTCCGGCGATGCGGGCGACATCATCGTCACGGGTCATCTTGACTTCGGTGGCGACGATGTGAGCGTCCTCGTTGGTCTCAAGGTCGCGCTGGCGGTTGACCAGCCACCAGGGAACCGTCGTGGCGTACTCGTCTATGGAGTTACGAAGGCGGTCCTGCTCGTCGTCGGACAGGTGACCGCCGAGGGCCTTGCCGTCTATGTCAGCCAAGCGGCAAATCTGCTGTGAGGTCCTCATGCCGATGCCCTTGATTGAAGTGAGGCCGATGGAGATGGGGCGTAGCCCATCGATGTCGCTATCAGCCATCCGCAGGATGTAGGAGAAATCATCTCCGAGTTCAGCATCTTCAGGCATTGTACGGTTCCCCCGTGTTCACCGGTTACCCGGTGGCCCATTGGGCATCTGGGCGACCTGCCTTCCCTATTTGAACCGATTGGACGCCCCTACGGGGCGGCACGGGCTACTCTCTGCAGACGACGTACAGGTCCTGACTGCCGGAGTCGCGCTCGATCTCCATGTCCGCCATGAAGCCCCTATCGCCGTCGATCTCCTTCAGTTCCCGGTCCAGCCTGCGCTGCAGGGTCGGGTGCACATCCGGATCCAGATTGCAGCGCAGCGTGATCTTGCCGATGCCGTTCCTAGCCACTGATGCCGCTGTCTGGTCGATGGTGTGCAGCTCGGGGGGCCTGAGTCTGTGCTGGACGATCTCACCAGTAGCCACGACGAAGCCATCGATGTCGTCCGACTTGACTAGGGGGTCGGTGTGTATGAGCAGAGGCCTGCGGCCTTCCAGCCGCAGCCAGGAGTGGCCGCAGTCCTCGGGCAGCGCCCGCTCCAGCCAAGCCTCCTGAAGCCCGCTCTGGACCAGAGCGGGATCGACTATCGTCATGTGAGCGCCGTAAGGAGGGGGTTTGCTCATCTCGGTGGTCTCAGATTCAGAGGGGGAGCCCTCGATTGAGGAGATGACGTGCTTCGTCCCCATCCTCACGCATCTGTGGCTCGCGTGTGAGGACAACGCACCGATCCACAGCGAGAGCCTGTCGACCCTGCCACCCCCCTGGCTCAGCCACTCCCATGTGCTGCTCACTGCGGGGAAGGCGGTCTGGACGTTGGCTTCTACGATGGCTCGCTGCTCCTCGCCGAGCCTCGGGGAGAGGTCGAGCATCACGGCTGGACCCCTCGGGCCGCTCTGCAGGTGGCCTGCCCAACCTTGCAGCACCCTGCCGACAGCGGGCTCCATCTCATCCACGTCATGGTTCTGGGCATCATTCGGTCGAGCGGGATCCAGATGCAGCATGGCGACCGGAGGATGAGCTCGCGTACCTGCCTCTCGCAGGCTGTTCCAATACTCCGTGATAGCACCCCCGGCATCTGATCCGTCTCCGATGATGACGCGGTCCATCGAACGCTGCAAATCACCCTCTTCGGAGTTGATGTGCATGTTCGCCGCGCACAGCACCGCGATGTTACCATCCATCTCGATTCCCAAAGATGGGCGCTTCAGCACCTGCGAGTAGGCGACGAGCTGCAGACCGGACCCCGCGGCCGCATCCAGGATTACTCCGGCCGGAAGCACGTTGGGGTCTATGCTGTTGGCTCGGGAGAGCGCTACGAACCACGGCGTGGAGAGTCTGCGCATGTCCTCAGTCATGTGAAAAGCCGGCTCTCCTCGGCGCGCGGACTCCGCCTTGGCCCGTTTCTCCGCCTCTTTCACTATCTGCGCCGACGGGTTCAGCGCGGTGTGTCGACTCCCCTCTCCCACACCGACCCCTCCTAGAACTTGGTCAAGTCACTTTCGCGTCCTAAGTGATGGGTCCTCTGTTGATGCTCAGTTCGAAGCGCAACCAGGAATCCTGCAATTCATGGCCGTCGTTGTTGCCGTAGGCGATGGGAGGAGGTAGCAGTGTGGTGTGGGAGGTTCCGGTGTTGATCCCCGGGATTAGTCCTCTGTCGCTGTCTATGTCCAAACCAATAGCAGACCAGCCGAACCCGTCGATGTAAGTAGGGTCGTCCCCCGCTGTGACGAGCAGGTCCCCTTCGTCCAACTGCTCCCCGGTGTCGGCGTCCCATACTACATAGTGCACCTCGATCCTGTCGTTGTCGTTGATGTGCATCTCGCGCTCCTCGGTGCCCTTGAATACGTTCACTTCGAGCAGCACCTCGGCATCCACCACCGTGACAGGGCTGACTGCCACAGTTATGCTGCCCTCGGTGATGTCCTCGGTTAGCTCAAGCTCGACGATCCCACACTCATTGCCCTCTAGGGTAATCTGGTGGGTGGTGTTGTCCGAGTCTGAGAACAGGACTCCCGCCCCCCTAATCTCCAGCACTAGGTCAACTGTGGCGTTGCCGCGGTTGTACACAGCCACACTGGCGCGGTCATCATCACCCTGATGCTCCCAGTCGCAGCGCAGCTCACCAGGATAGAGGAACACGTCGTCCTGATCCGAGAGGCTCTCCGGCCAGACCCAGTCGCCCTCTCTGGGAGAGCAGGTGTCGAACAGCAGGTCGACCTCCCAGGCCAGCCGCCCGTCGATGGTCGGCGCCTCGGCGGGCGGTCCGAAAGAGTCCTCAAGGTCGGCGCTGAAGTTCCAGGCCGCCCAGCCAACCCAGATAGCTGACAGAAGCAGTACCAATGCGGTACCCAGTGAGAGCATCAGGGTGGCTCTGGGCACCGCCATCTGATTGATGCCCAAGGGAACGGGCGGGTGCTCGACCTCGTCGGGCGTGTCCGATATCCACGATCTTGTCACGATTGCTTGTCGCTACCGTGTGTCATCAACGTTGGCCCGCTCGGCATAACCGAGGTATTCATTTCGAAGGTCAGCAACAGCCTCGCAGTACCACGTTGCAACTTCAGTCCTTGACCATCTGCGCCTCGTTGCGCAGACCTAGCCAGGACACCACTCCCAACTCTGCGGCCACCACCATCAGCGCAATCAGCAGGGTAGTCGGTTGGAAGATGCCGGGCACGAATATCAGCGCGCTCAGGATAGCCGCCACTAAATCGACCAACCCCCATGCCCTCAGGGTCCGCCGTAACTGCAGTATACCCACCACCCAGACTGTGGTTGAGAGCGCAATCAGCAGCACCGGCAGCAGCACCGAGGTGGCGTGGTGGGCGATGGCGACGATGATGACCAGTAGGTGCGAGTCGACAGCCAGCATCATGGACCAGCTGTCACCCTTCAGAGGAACAGTCAGAGCCAGCAGTGCAAGCAGCAGCAGCCCGGCCCCCATCGTGACCTCAGGAAACACATCGAGCACCGGCTCGTACCAGTTGCCGATGGCGAACAGCGCCATCAGGCCTGCTGGGATCGCCAGACCGACGGCCCAGGGTTGACGATACCTCCAACCCTGCTCGAGGGCACTCGCGACGGCCAGTACACCCGCCGGACCGAACGACAGCATGACCACGAATAGGCTGCGTGCGCCGCGCCCAGAGGAGCCCTTCCAGTCATCCCTGCCGAGACTCTCTCTCTTGCGGTCCACCCAGATATCCGCCAGAACGACTAGCATCAGCACCGCCTCGAGTAGCATCCACGGTATCTCCCACTCGATCATATCGCCTCCGAATGGATCGATGACCAGCGGATAGGGAAGCGCCTCGACCATCACAGCCCCCAGCA
>CAZSPJ010000010.1:10655-14940 GCA_964608795.1 uncultured Candidatus Poseidoniales archaeon
AATGGATCGATGACCAGCGGATAGGGAAGCGCCTCGACCATCACAGCCCCCAGCATCCTACCAGCCAGCAGTGGCAGAACAATCCAGTCGAGCGCAATCGGTATCCTGTCCAGCAATCTGTCTTGGCCAATCAGGGAGATTGCCACCAGCTCCACCAGCAGCACGATGAGCACCGCCATGTCGAGTAGATCCTCATTGCTGCTGCCCGGACCGATGTGGGATACGACATGGATTGCGACCAGTCCGCTGATTGCCATGGCAATCGGCATCTCCATTCCCATGATGTGAGGCAGTTCCAGATCGAGACTCTTGGTGCGGGACCTAGCAAGGGCGATTAGGGCGGTCGCGAAGACGCCTATCGCCACCAACATGAGCGGATTCGTCCCATTTAGCAGACCCAGTATGATTCCCGCGCCAAGTATCAGCGAGAGCACCGCTAGGACGACCATCGGCTTGTGACTCAAATCAGTCGTGTAGAGTTCTTCGAGGTCGTCGGTACCCGACTTGTCCCTCCGCTTGCTCCGCTCGGCCTCCAACTCGGCCAGACGCGGGTCGTAGGTCGCAACGCCACCCTCAGTACCATCCTCAGTCTGAATCGCCTCGGCAGCCATCTCGACACGCGCATCGCGCTTGGCCACCGATTTCAGTTCGGCGCGCAACTCGCCTCTGGCGACCAGCCACAGCGAGCTGACTACGAACATCGTCAACGAGGCAATCTCCGCAGTCTCATTCTCCAACTCGAAGGAGAGGGCGGTGGTAATCACCAGCAGCCACAGAGCCGCCAGTGCGGGGTTGAGCAGCTTCTCTATGCCACCCGCGCGAGGCAGGTAGGCTGCGAGCACCGCGGCCGAACACATCACGGCAGCGATGCCCACATCGACTTCGGGCAGCGAACCCGTCGATTCCAGCAGCTTCACCGGCTGCCTTCCCGAGAGCGCCATCAGTAGTGGCAGACTCATCAGTCCCAAGCCGCTGGTGTACAGTTTCTCGTCGCTAGGAGCCCTAGTCAGCATCAGAGCCACCAAGGATAGGCAGAGCAGAGCAGTTAGAGGGACGAACATCCCGTGCCTCCACTGGATCGCGATGACGGCGACAGCGAGAATCGCAGTCATATCGCCGGCCCCACCGACCCTTATTCCGGCGATTTCCGAACTGACGTGGAGGGCCGTCAGCAGAAACAGCACCAGCAGTAGCGAGACGGCGGTGAAACCACCGAACTGAGACATGAATATCATCGTGAACAGGGGCAGCCACCATCCCAACGACCAGAGCTGCAGCGCACCTGAGTCGCGGATTGACGCAGATATCTCAGAGACACCGAGGAAGCGGGCGGCGAGGTTGACGCCGGATTCGCCGAGTCTGACATTGACTATGACCATCAGAACGCAGGACAGAGCGAGATATGCACCTAGGGGCACAGGCTCGAGATCGATTACACTTCCGGGATCGAGCATGTCGTTGGCGACCAGCAGAATCCTGACGGTCTCCTCTACGACCTCCTCTAGAAGCACCCAGCTCCAAGGCAGCAGAACTGTTACCCCTGCAAGCGAGGGAGAATTGCGCTGCACTGCGAGCACAGCGGTCCCGACGTGCATGGCGCCCAGCAGACCCAGCAGCAGCACGCCTCCATCACCGCCTGAGGTGGTGGAGTTCACCGGGACCAGTATGACGAGCAGAACGAGCACAGCGACGGCGCCCAGCCACAACACCCTGTCAGTCACCTTGTCCTGGTCACGCAGAAGCACGAAGCCGGTGACTATGCTGGCGAGGACGGTGAAGAGGTCGTAGGCGTCGAGAGCAGCGATCAGATTGCCCGAGCCGTGCCCTGCGACCAGCATTCCGACCAGAGGGAAGGCAGACGCCCCGAGGGGGACCGCGACACGCTTCGTATCGACCCCCCTGACTGAGAGGTACGAGCCACCGAAGGCCGCGCCGAGGAAAGCCACCATCCCCAGCGCGTACCCGGTGTCCTCACGGCTGCTAGCGACGGCCAGAAGTGCCCCAACCATCCCCATCGATATCGAGACGCCCCAGAGCCCCGGCTTGCCGAGTCCGAGCGCCGCGAACGCCTGCGAGAACCAGTTCTTGTCGCGCGCGAAGCGGGCTGCCATGGTCGCATTGATGCCTGTGACAGTCATCAGAAGCAGGAACAACAGCAGGGGATTGTCGAGTGCCAGTATCCTCAGAGAGCCAAACTCGAATCCACCGGTTATCGCGTGCATCCCAATCCACAGGTTGGACGCCGCCACGCCGAGCGCAGCGAGGTTGCCCGACTGCCGGTGCAGCGCGAGCCCGTGTACCAGCAGAGTTGCGAGTAGTATCATCCCGGCGACACCACTCTCTCCAAGAACCGACCCCGCCGTCGAGGCGATGGCCAGCAGTACTAGGGTCGACTGAGCGGCGATAGCATCGTGATTGTGCCTGTAAGCGATCAGTACGTTCACGCCGACAAGTAGCAGAAGCAGGACACCGAGAGCCTCCATTCCGATGTAGTCCCAGCGGTTCAGTTCGATGGCGAGGCCGTACATGACCTTCATCGAGATGATCACCCAAGTGACTCCAAGCAGCTTCATCGCTGGGTCCGGGACCCAGCGCTCCCCGAGCGTGAAACCAACCCCTGCGAGGAGCATTAGGACAACAATCGCCAGAAGCGGCGGCAGCGCTAGGCCTGCCTGCACCCCGATGGCGCTGTAGACGATGATCATCGAGATCATCAGGGCCCAGTTGACGCCCCTCTCGCCCTCGACTGCAATCTCTGTCACGATGTCGCGCTCGGGAGCGAGCGGGACGCTGCCGTCTTGCTGCACCGCCCCCGGCTCGTCACCGCTGGGCTGCTCGAACGGGTCGTGGAACTCCCCGAGAGCCTCGTCCACGGCCTTGGCGAGCTTCTCACGCCGCGCCTCCTCATCCCCGCTCTTCTCGGGGAGCTCGATGTCGCTGAGATCGATGTTGATGTTCCTGCGGAACTCGCTCTCCCGGATGATTCTGTCATCCCGGTCATCGTCAGCCATCATCCTCCGACCACAGCCGCTCCCGCATAATCGCATCCCCAACCGAGACGACCGGAATACTCGCTTTTGCCTTGTTCGAACAGGAATGGCTCAGCCGCAACGCTTGAAGGGGGAATCTCAGCGTCGTGCGTCATGGAGCCCTCCTCCATGTCAGGCGACTCCCGCAACTTCGCTACGCCTCTGGCATCGCACGGCCTCGATCCCAAAGGCGCAGTGCACTGGAACCTCGGTTGGGAGGCCCTGCATCAGAGCGCTGTCGAGCGAGGCGAGGCGAAACTTACTGCACACGGCGTACTGCTGGCCACTACCGGAGAGCGTACTGGCAGATCACCGAACGACCGATTCATCGTGAACGAGCCCGGCCTGGCCGACGACGTGTGGTGGGGTGACCACAACAGGCCAACCACCCCAGAGGTCTTCGAGGGCCTGCTGGAGAAGACGATAGCCCATCTGAACGACTCCGAGAACCTGTTCGTCAAGGACGCGTTCTGCGGCGCAGACCCGGACTACAGGATGCCTGTCAGGCTGGTCACTGAGAAGGCATGGCACGCCGCCTTCATGCACAACATGTTCGTGCGCGCGACGAATGACGAGATGGTCTCCCATGCCCCACAATACACCATCCTGCACGCCCCAGACCTGCTGTCCGTTCCAGAAGTCGACGGCGTCAATTCCGACGCCTTCGTCATCCTCGCTCTAGATCGCGGGCTGGTAATAATCGGAGGCACCCACTACGCGGGTGAAATCAAGAAGGCCATCTTCACTATCATGAATCACCTCCTCCCCTCCAAAGGCCTCCTGCCCATGCACTGCTCGGCGAACACCGTCGGTGAGAAATCCGCTTTGTTCTTCGGACTCTCAGGCACCGGCAAGACCACCCTTTCTGCAGATCCCGGCAGGGCTCTGGTCGGCGACGACGAGCACGGCTGGTCCGACAACGGCGTGTTCAATTTCGAGGGTGGCTGCTACGCCAAGCTCATCAGGCTATCAAAGGAGGACGAGCCGGCGATATACGCTACCACGCGGATGCCCGGCTCTATACTCGAGAACGTCGTACTCAACGCCGACGGGACACCCGACTTTGACAACGGCTCACTCACCCAGAACACCCGCGGATCGTATCCCATTGAATCGATAGAGAACCGCACCCCGGATTCGATGGCGGGCAATCCAAAAAATGTCGTATTCCTGACTTGCGATGCGTTCGGAGTTCTGCCCCCACTTTCGAAACTTAGTCCCGAGCAGGCCGCCTACCACTTCATCTCGGGCTATAC
>CAZSPJ010000011.1:0-14275 GCA_964608795.1 uncultured Candidatus Poseidoniales archaeon
TTCCTTCGAACTCTGTGAACAGCCCGCTGCATGAACTCCTCCCTCCTCTCAGCGGCCGCTTTCGCCCCCTCGTCTCGCGTGCCCTCGGCGATTAGGACGACAACCTCTCCCTCCCGGTGCCTGCCAGTTCTGCCGCGCCTCTGAATGGTGCGTATCTCACTGGGCACCGGTTCGTAGAATACCACCAAGTCAGCACTCGGGATGTCCAGCCCCTCCTCACCGACCGATGTCGCGACGAGCACGTTGGCAGAGCCCGATCTGAACTCGTCGAGCCTCTCGATTTGCTGTTTGGGGGTCAGCCCGTCCCTGCCTCCGCGGCTTGATTGCCCGACGAACTGAATCGGATTGGCTCCATCCAGCTCGCCTAGGGATTTCTCGACGGCAGCTACGGTATCCCTGAATGTGGCGAACACGATGATGCGCGAATCGGGATCTCTGCGGAGCCGCTCCGCGACGAGCCTGCGGACAGCGCCGACCTTGGTGTGTACCTCGTCCATCTCAGACAGACTCTTTCGCAGGCTCGAAACCCGTCCGTCCCTCAGGAAGTTCCGCGTTGATTTGTTCTGTGCCTGCTCGCTCCTTGAGAGCCGCTCGAGGAACTCACTCGAGGCGGCGACACCCTGGCACAGCAGGTGGTTGATTAGGTGATGCAGGCGCATCGCTGTGGCAATCTGGGACATTGACTGGTAGGCGCTCGACTCGCCCCTAGAAATCGCCTGTTGGGCCCGCTCCATGGCATTGGACAGGCCGGCATGGCTGATTGCCCCCGGCATGACGTATCTGCCCAGCCTCTTCTCGCGGTCGACTATGCCGCTCTGCCACATGACCAGAGGCTCTGCGAGTTCCCTGATCTGGTCAGGGACCCTGACCTTGACTTCCTGAATCTCCAAGCCCGCCAGATGCTTGGCCACAATAGCCTCGCCAGCAGTCCTCATGTGGATTCTGCCTATGCCTAGCCGGTCGCAGATCTCCTCGACCTGATCGGTCTTGGAGCCCGGACTCGCTGTGGTGGCGAGGACCAGCTGTTCGGAGGCCTGTGACAGGTACAGGTCCCCTACCTGAGCCATCGCGTGATTCCCTGTCGAGTGATGCGCCTCGTCGACAACGAGGAGAGAGCAGTCAGAGAGGTCGAGGGCCCCTCTGATGACATCGTTCCTGACGACCTGAGGAGTCGCAACTACGAGTCTGGACGAGCCCCAGAGAGCAGTGCGCTTGGCGACCGGGTTCTGACCTGTCACGGAGATCGGATTAACCGTCGTGCGCTCGGACAGCGCGAGTTCGATACCACGCAGGTGTTGCTCCACCAGAGCGACAGTCGGGGCGACCATCAGGACCCAGCCATCATTGCTCTCCAATCGGTCAGCGATTACCATCCAAGCGACCACAGTCTTACCCGCAGCGGTGGGCAGTACGAGCATCATTGAACCGGAAAGTGCCTCGTCGGCAGCCTCGAGCTGGTAAGCACGGGCCTCGATGAGCCCCGGCGTGAGGCTCGGATGACTGACTCCGTGCTGCATGGACTCGCGCCTTGGGAGTCAGGGTTCAAAATAGTTGCACAATCCCGGGATTACACTTACACCCCGTAGGGGTGGTGCGGCTTCTCCCCCGATTCGTTCAAATAGGGTATGTTAGTCGCAAGGCCGCTCACTACGTGAGGAACCAGACACCAAAAGGCACTGCTGAAGCACCCTGCAAGCCCGACCCGCATTCGCGACTTGGGTTCGGTGTCACGGTTCCTCCTTGACGAAGTGGGCCCGGCAGACGGCCGCTTTGCGGCCTGATGACGGTAAACGCATGGAGGAACCAGTATGGCCGACCGTAGCAAACCCCGCCGTGGTAGCATGGGCTATAGCCCTCGTAAGAGGGCAAATCGTCAGTTCGGCAGGATCAGTTCTTGGCCCGAGTCGGACTCCTCCGAGATTAGGGTTCAGGGCTTCGCTGGCTGGAAGGCCGGTATGACTCACATCCTGATTCGTGACAACAACCCCAACTCTCCCTCGGCCAGTCAGGAGGTCCGCAAGGCTGTGACAGTCGTCGAGGCACCCCCAATGAGCGTGCTGGCCGTTCGGGGCTACAGGATGACCCCTTACGGCATGCAGACCGCTGGAGAGGCCTGGTCCGGCTCGGACAGCGGCCCGGATGGCCTGATGCCCCGCTTAGCCAACCAGAGCCGCGGCGAGCGCGATGCCGAGGAGGGCCGCAAGCCCTCCAAGCGCGCTGGCCGTATTCCTACCAGGGGAGAAGACTCACCGGATGCGGCCCTCGAGGCCCTGCGTGAGGCAGATCTCTGCGAGGTCCGACTCATTGTCTCCACTCAACCAGCTCTGGTCAAGAGCGTGCCCAGCAAGATCCCCGAAATCATGGAGGTCGCTCTGGTAGGCGGAGACAATGCATCCAAGTTGGAGTGGGCCGAGGAGAGGCTCGGTGGCTCAATCTCATTGGATGATGTCTATGAGCCCGGTCAGGAGGTAGATGTGGTCGGCGTCACCAAGGGCAAGGGTTGGCAGGGCTCAATCAAGAGATGGGGAATCAAACTGCTCTCGCACAAGAACAGCAAGCGCAGGCGGCAGGGCGGCAACATGGGTGACTTCGGTACCCGGTATGTCCGCAAGACCATCCGCCAAGCAGGCCAAGTCGGCTACCATAATCGCACAGAACTGAACAAGCGCATTCTAAGAGTCTCTAATCCAGGGGAGTCCGACATCACTCCCGCTGGCGGTTTCCTCAACTACGGCGAGGTCACCAACCCGTACATGATAATCCAAGGCAGTCTGCCCGGCCCCTCCAAGCGAATGCTGAGGTTCCGAGACGCCATTCGCCCAAGGCCGACCAAGCCCGAGGTCGACATCACCTACGTGAGCACCTCGAGCAAGCAGGGAGCGTGATTTTGTGAAGACGAAGACATACAACCTAGTTAATTCGGTAGAGCAGGAGGAGCTCGACGCCGGGCTTCTGGCCGAGTACTACACCGTGGAGGCCAACGACGGCAAGAACATCACTCTGCCCTCGCTCTTCTCCTCCGATGTCCGCGAGGACCTCATCCGCTCCACTGTGTTGGCCTCCAGAGCCAATCGCCGGCAGCCGTACGGCCACCGCGAGCACGACGGCAAGCGAGCTCCGCAGCCCGGCATGAAGCACTCAGTTGAGTGGTGGGGCAAGGGGCGCGGCGTGTCTAGGATCATGCGCAAGACTGGTCAGCGAACCGGAGCCCAGAACCCCCACACCCGCGGCGGTCGCAGGGCGCACGGCCCATTGGTTGCCAAGGACTGGTCTCAGAAGGTCAACTCGAAGCAGCGCCGCATCGCTCGCGACTCCGCCATCGCCGCTACCACTGACGCCGAGACCGTAGCAGCGCGCGGTCACCGCTTCGATGACGGCGTGCGCTTCCCTGTCATCATCGACGGCTATGTCGAGTCGCGCGACGACTCGGAGGAGCAGTACGAAATCGAATCCCTTCCCCTACAGTTCTCAACCCGCAAGTTCGTGGCCATGATGGAGGGACTCGGCCTCGGCGCCGATCTCGAGAGGGCCAAGAACGGCAGGAACATCCGTGCCGGCAAGGGCAAGATGAGGGGTCGCAGGTACAGGACACCCAAGAGCATCCTACTCGTTGTTTCCAACCGGGACGGCCTCCACAAGGCCGCTCGAAACGTCCCCGGAGTGGACGCGGTCTCCGCCAAGGATCTGTCCGCCGAGGACCTAGCACCCGGCGGCGACGTCGGACGCCTGACCGTGTGGACGAAGGCTGCGATAGAGGCACTGGAGTGATTATTGATGACTGACCCGTACGATATCATCCTCATGCCTTGGATTACTGAAAAGACCCTTGAGGCGCGCCGCGTCGCAGACGAGGATAGCGGCTACAAGGAGAACAACAACAGAATCGAGTTCATCGTACGCAAGGACGCCACGAAGCCGCAGATTAGAGATGCCGTCGAGCAGATGTTCGATGTCAAGGTAGACAAGGTGAATACCAGATTCACAATCACCGGCAAGCACGCTAGCGTGCGCCTTGCCGAGGGTTACGACGCGGAGGATGCCGCGCTCAAGCTGGGCGCGTTCTGAGAGGTGAAGATATGGGCAAGCGCACACGTTCACAACGCCGCGGTTCGAGTCCGAAGAACAAGGTCTCAAGCCACCGTTTCCCCGCGTCCAACAGGATCCCGCGCGTCAGCGGCGAGATTTGTGAGGTGGTGGACTTGGTCCACAGCCCCGCTCACACCGCCCCCCTAGCCAAGATCAAGTTCGATGACGGCAGCATAGGCCACATCGCCGCCCCCGAAGGCATCTCGATAGGGCAGAGGCTGTCATTCGGCGACAACGTGTCTCTGAGGCCTGGCAACGTCACCTTGCTCTCCCAGATTCCTGAGGGAACTCCGATATGCAACATCGAAGCCCGCCCGGGGGACGGCGGCAAGTTCGCCCGCTCGGGAGGCAACTCAGCCACCCTTGAGGCGAGGATGGATGACAGGGTCCGCGTTCGCCTACCTAGCGGTCGCATCAAGGACCTGCCAGCGAAATGCCGCGCTACCATCGGCGTGCTGTCTGGTCACGGCCGGACCGAGAAGCCGCTGATGAAGGCCGGTGCCGCCCACTACCGTGCCAAGGCGCGCGGCAAACTCTACCCAACTGTCAGCGGAGTGGCGATGAACCCTGTCGACCACCCGCACGGCGGCGGCAACCACCAGGCCGTGCACGGCCCGAACTCGGTGAGCCGAAACGCTCCACCGGGCAAGAAGGTCGGAAACATTGCCCCGCGCCGGACCGGACGTGGAAGGGTGCGGGACCAGGAGACTGATTAGAATGGCTCGTCGCAGGTCGAAGAAGGTGTTCCGCTCGCCCAAGCTCGCTAGGCGCCAGGCTCGCAAGCGACGCTCCATGATCTCCGAGCGCCGCAAGAAGGAGTTCATGTGGCGCGGGTACAACATGGAACAACTCCTCGAGTTGCCTCTGTACCCCCCCGAGGATGACATGGAGGCCGCTTGCATCGCCACTCTGATGCCTTCGCGCGCAAAGCGCTCGCTGTCACGCGGGCTCAACCAGGAGTGCGAGAAGCTCCTAGAGAGCATCCGCTCCAACGACGGCAAGGTCGTCAAGACCCACTGCCGTGGCATGTACGTCTTACCCGAGATGGTCGGGACGACAGTCGGAATCCACAACGGCAAGGACTTCGTCAGAGTTGAGTTGGTGCCTGAAATGATCGGCCACGCGCTGGGCGAGTTCGCCCACACGCGCAAGTCGGTCACCCACACCGGCCCTGGTGTTGGGGCAACCCGTTCGTCACAGCACGTGGCGCTGAAGTGAGGTGAAAGTGATGAGCAGGAGAGCAGGCAAGCCGCAGTCCGGATACACCCAACTGCTGGAAGGCTCCAACCTCGTCAGCGCCCGCGCAGTTGACGTGGACTGCCACCACAAGCACTGCTACCACATCGCCAAGGCGATACGTGGTATGAACGCCGCAGCCGCAGTAGACTACCTCGAGGACGTCATCGCCAAGAAGCGAGCAATCCCCTACACCCGACGCTCCCGCAGGGGCCGCGGCGGCAACACGATGGCAGGACACCGCAAGGGCAAGATGGGTCCAGGCAAGTACCCGAACAAGGCCTCGAAGGAATTCATCAAGCTCATCAACAGCGCCATGGACAATGCGCGCCAGCGCTTCGACACCCTCGATGCCGAGGACATGACGATTACGCACGTAGCCGCCCACCGTGGACAGGTCGCGACCAACTGGCGCCCTCGGGCCATGGGTCGCGCCACGCCCAGCAACCACTACCAAGTCAATCTCGAAATCTTCCTCGAGCACTTCGGTGCTGGAGAGGGAGAAGACGTGTTCTGAGGTGATTATGTGGAGGAGCAGAGCACCATCAGGAAACTAATCGGCCGCAATGTCGAGCGCCAGCTCGTCCGCGAGTACCTGCTCAGGGAGACCGAGCGCGCGGGCTTCGGCGGCCTGACTTTCAACCGCACTCCTGAGGGCACCAAGATCAGCCTGCGGGCCGAGCAGGTCGGTCGCGTCATCGGCCGCCGAGGAAAGGTCATCCACGAACTCAGCAACCGCCTGAAGAACGACTTCTTCCTCGACCGCCCGCACCTCGACGTCGAAGAGGTCACCGAGCCCCGCCTGAGTGCTCAGATTATGGCCAGCCGACTATCGAGCTCCCTCGAGCGCGGCTGGTTCTTCCGCCGTGCCGGACACGGCACGGCTCAGCAGATTATGGACGCAGGCGCCCGTGGATGTTTGATCGTCCTCAGCGGCAAGATCACCGGTGCGCGCCACCGCGTCGAGAAGTTCCAGCAGGGCCACATCAAGTTCTGTGGCGAGACTGCCCTCGAGTTCATGGACACCGGCTTCTCGACGGCTGTCAAGAAGCTGGGTACGATTGGCTGCACAGTCAAGATCATGCGACCAGACGCCAAGCTCCCACACGAGATAATCATCACCGAACGCGCTGACTCGGGCTTGCCGCCACTGGCGGAGATTGCGGTCTTCGATGCTTCCGACGAGGAGACCGTTGACGAACTGGCTGCGATAACCGAGGAGGCCGAGCCCGAGACCGACGCCGAGGGCGTTGTCGATTCGGTCGTCGATATGATGGCCGGAATCGAGCAGACGAAGGAGGAGGAGTGAATGTCGCACATCAGGTCTAGGGACATCGAGACGATGAGTCCGGAGCAGCGAGAGGAAATGCTGGAGGAACTCCGCGAGGAGCTACTGCAGCTGCGCGCTCAGCAGGCCTTGGGAGGCTCGGCATCGAACTCAGGAGCATACAAGCAGACACGCAGGAGCATAGCGCGGATGCTGACTCGCATCAAGCAGGAGAAGGAGTAGGGTAGATGGCTGGGATATGCAACCTGTGTGGACTACCCGATGAACTGTGCATATGCCAAGAGATAGCGAAGGAACAGCAGAAAGCGACAATCTCAGTAGTCAGAAGGAGGTACGGAAAAATGGTCACTATCGTCGAGGGAATAGAGGACACCGCCATCGATCTGGGCCAACTCGCCAAGATTCTCAAGGGCGCGTGCGCCAGTGGAGGCACCGTCAAGGGACGTACCATCGAACTGCAGGGGGATCACAAGAAGAGGGCCGCCAAGGTGCTCGAGCAGAACGGCTACCAGGTGGAGGTGCGCTGATGAGAGATGTGATGCACATGCCATGGCTGTCACGCACCATCACGGTGGTCGACTCGCCGGACCCTTCGCTAATCGGCCTCAGAGGGACCGTCTTGGACGAGACCCGCAGGACCATACGCGTCCTCACCGAGAATGGCCGCGTCCGCCTCGCGAAGGACGTCATTACATTCATCATCGACTCTGGGGGGGTAATCGACGGCTCAGCCGTCACCCAACGCCCCGAGGACCGAATCAATCGCAGGTACAGGGGGCACTGAGATGAGAGACATCGGTGTAGACGTCAGAGTCCCAGAGGGAGAGTGGGACGGCAGTGACAACTGCCCCTTCTACGGCAGCCTGAGGGTGCGCGGACAGATCATCGAGGGTACCGTCTCCGCGTCTGAGATGACTGACTCCATCGTAGTTGAGAGGGAGACCTCGCGCTACATGAAGAAGTACGAGCGCTACGAGAAGCGTACTCGGCGCTACTCCGCCCACCTGCCTACGTGCATTGGTGGCGTCAGCCATGGCGACAAGGTCCGAATCATGGAGTGCAGGCCGCTGTCGAAGACCGTCAAGTTCTGCGTCATAGAGAAGGAGGCGTCCGAATGAGGGGAATAGCCGGACGCGTCACTGCGGGTCTGCCGTCGCAGGCACGCCTCGACTGCGTGGACAACACTGGTGCGAAGGTCGTGCAGCTGATCACCGTCCTGAAGAAGGGTGGTGTGGCGCGCCGCTACCCCGCTGCTGGAGTGGGCGATATGATCCGCGTCACCGTAAGCCGCGGCACTCCTGAGACACGCCGCCAGATATTCGATGCCGTCATCGTCCGACAGGCGCGTCCGTTCAGGCGCGTTGATGGGACTTGGGTCCAGTTCGAGGACAACGCATGCGTAATCACGAACAGGCGCGGTGAGGTACAGGGCTCCGACATCAAGGGCCCGGTGAGTCGGGAGGCAGCCGAGCGGTGGCCGCGCATAGCCGCCACTGCGAAGCAGATAGTGTGAGGTGATTGGAATGGTGAGCAAGAATCCCGGAAAGCAGCGCCGAACCAGCAGCAAGGCCGCTCTGCACGTCCAGCGCAAGCGACTGCGAGCACGCTTGCTGTCAGATGACCCCGGCCTACAGGCCATCCGCACCGTCACTGTACGAGCAGGTGACGAGGTCGAGGTGGTGCGCGGCGACTTCGGCAACCCGAACAGCGTCAAGCCAGACTCACGCGGCAAGCGCCTGGGGCAGACTAGGGGCCGAGCCGGAATCAAGGCCAAGGTGGCCAGTGTGGATACCGAGAGGGGAATGATATTCGTCGACGGAATCACCTCTTCCACCGCTGATGGTAAGGAGGAGGGTGTGCCGATCAGGCCCTCCAACCTCGTGGTCACCTCGCTGTTTGAGGGAGACCCGCTGAGAATCAAGAGGCTGATGGAGAGATCGGGAGGTGACACTGATGAGTAGGAGCCACATCAAGCGACTGGTAATGCCACGCAGCTGGCCGCTGCCTCGCAAGTCCTCTATCTGGGTGCAGAAGCCCAATCCCGGCGGGCACTCCATCGAGCACTGCATGCCCCTCGCTCTCGTCCTACGCGACGTCATCGGCGTCGCACACACCCGACGCGAGGCCAAGCGCATCCTGCACTCCCGCCAAATCTTGGTGGATGGCCGAATCGAGACCGACGGCGGCCGCGGTGTCGGCCTGATGGACGTCCTGACTGTCGGCGAGAAGAACTTCCGCTGCGTGCTCGACAGCAACGGCAAGCTGCGCTATCGCCCGATTCCGGCAAGCACAGCAGGCAGCAAGACCTGCCGTGTGACGGGCAAGACCACGATTCACGGCGGAAGGGCACAGTTGCACCTGCACGACGGCAGGAACATCCTGATGGACGACGCCTCGACCTACAAGAGCGGCGACAGCGTCGTCATCTCGCTGCCCGACCAGCAGATTACTTCCCACCTCTCATTCGCCGAGGGCGCTCTATCCTACCTGACAGGTGGCAGCCACATCGGCGAGACCGCGACTGTCCGCGGGCACGACGTCAAACGCTCCTCCAAGCCCAACGAAGTGCAGTTCGACGACTTCCAGACCATTGCCGACTACGTCTTCGTCATCGGCGCTGAGTCAGACATCCCGGGGGCTGAGTCATGAGCGAGGAGGGCAATGCGATGCTGGCTCCGGCTATCACCAAGGTCACCGTCAACATCGGTGTCGGCGAAGGCGGCCAGAGGCTGCAGCTCGCCGAGAGGGTCCTCGAAGTCCTCACCGGCATGAAGCCGGTGCGCACGCTGGCCACGCAGACCAACCGCGACCTCGGCACACGCAGGGGCGCACCGATTGGGTGCAAGGTAACCATCCGCGGCGAGGAGGCGATCCAGGCGTTCCTGAAGGACGCCTTCTGGGTCCGCCAGAACACCCTTCCCGCGTACAACTTCGACTCACAGGGCAATCTCTCCTTCGGAATCTCTGACTACACCGACTTCCCGAAGCAGAAGTACGACCCAGACATCGGCATCTACGGGATGGATGTCAACGTCGTCCTCGAGAGGTCCGGGCACCGGGTCTCGCGACGCCGCCAGAGAAGCTCGAGGGTCGGCCTCAAGCACAGGGTCGGCCGCGAGGAGAGCATGAATTGGTTCCAAGAGCGCTACGAGCTCGAGATAGTGGAGGAGTGAGGGATATGGCACACGACCACGGCAAGGAGATAGGGCGTTCCAACGGCTGCCGACGCTGCGGCCGCAAGCGGGGACTAATCCGTCGACACGGCCTCAGGCTGTGCAGGCAATGCTTCCGAGATGTAGCCCCAGATATCGGATTCAAGAAGTACTCATAGGTGATAGAAATGCAGTTTGACCCCCTAAGTGATGCGTTCACGCGAATATTCAACGCCGAGCAGGCCGGCCACTACGAAGTGACGGTCAACCCCGCCAGCAAGATGCTAGGCAGCATGCTGTCGATTATGCAGGCCTCCGATTACATCGGTGAGTACGAGAGGATAGACAACGGCCGCGGCGGCTCCTTCCGGGTCGAACTCATCGGAGCCATCAACCGCTGTGGTGTAATCAAGCCGCGGCACTCCGTCAAGCGCGCCGAGTTCGATAAGTGGGAGTCGAGGTACCTACCTGCTCGTGATCTCGGTCTACTGATACTGACCACCAATCAAGGCGTGATGAACCACTACGATGCCAAGAAGGATAGAGTCGGTGGACGACTTCTCGCATACATTTTCTGAAGGAGGGATTAGATGCCGAAGCTAGACCACATATCGCACTCCATCGCACTCCCCGAAGGAGCGAGCGCGAGCATCGCCGGCGATGTAATCACCGTCTCCAAGGACGGCCAATCGCTGTCCCGCGAGTTCCGTCACCACAAGGTCGAGGTAAGGGCGGTCAATGGCGACCTCGAGGTGTTCGTCAATCTGCCACGACGCTCCGACAAGGCCCTCGCAGGGACCTGGGCCGCGCACCTGCGCAACATGGCCCTTGGCATCGACGAGGGCTTCGAGTACCGCCTCAAGGCGGTGTTCAGCCACTTCCCGATGAGCCTCAAGGTGGACGGTAAGCAGATGATAATCAACAACCTGTTCGGCGAGAAGGTCCCCCGCGTGGCCAAGCTCCCGTGGTCCCCCGCCGAGGTGGAGGTCCGGGTGGAGAACAAGACCGATGTCGTGGTGAGGGGCGCGGACCGCGAGAAGGTCGGCCAGACAGCGGCGAACATCGAACGCGCTTGCAGGATCAAGAAGCGCGACAGGCGCGTATTCCAGGACGGCATCTACATCGTCTCTAAGGGAGCATGATAACATGGATACGGACTACGAGGAATTCACCGTCGCCCAACTCAAGGACTTCCTGCGCGAGCGCGAGCTTCCAGTCTCTGGCAAGAAGGCCGAACTGGTAGCCCGGTTGGCCGAGGACGACGACGCTTCTGTACTGGAAGAGGCGCCCGAGGAGGAGATGGCCGAGGACGACACCTTCGATGATGAAGATGATGATTTCTTCGATGACGAGTGGGACGACTTCCACGTCGCCCGACAGAAGCCAGTTCTCGACGACTCGACAATCTCGGACATCGAGGTACTGAAAGCTCAGAAGAAGAAGCAGCCCGCCTTCAGGAGGCAGGAGTGGTTCCGCTACAGGAGACTCGCGAAGACTGGATGGAGGAAGCCGAAGGGCATGCAGTCCAGCCAGCGAGTCAACCGCAAGTACCGCTCGCCTATGGCTAGGGTCGGATATCGAAAGATCGCCTCGGTCAGGGGCCTGCACCCGTCGGGCTTCGAGGAGGTCATGGTCCACAAGCCAGCAGACCTCGACGGCATCGACCCTGAGCGCCAAGCGGTCCGCATCGGCTCTAGGGTAGGCAATAGGAAGCGGGCCCAGATTCACGACCGCGCCGACGACCTCGGACTCAGGGTGCTCAATCGGAGGCGCTTCGAGCGCAAGGGGGACTTGCAGTGATGATCACCAACCAGAAGCGGATGGCCGCTCAGATACTCTCTCAGAAGGAGGGCAGGGAAGTAGGGGTCCATCGCGTCTGGATCAACCCTGACTACCTCGATGAGGTATCCAGCGCAGTCCAGAAGGACGACATTCGCGAACTCATAGAGGAGGGCCTGATCAAGGCCAAGCCAATCAAGGGAACCAGCCGTGTGCGAGCCCGCAAGGCAGCAGCCCAGAGGTCGAAGGGCCGCCGTAAGGGACACGGCTCGCGCAAGGGTAGCGCCAACTCGCGCAATCCGAGGAAGCGACGCTGGATGAGCCTGATCCGGGCCCAGCGCAGGGAACTCAAGGAACTACGTGCCAGCGAGACCCTTAACCCGTCGCAGTACCGCTACTACTACCGCAAGTCGAAGGGGGGCTCGTACAGGTCAATCGCGCACATGCGATCCAACATCGAGCTCGACGGCATCTCTCTGGGAGGTGATGAGTGATGGCCCACGGCAAGAGCCAGAGGCTGCGCTTCAAGCGCCGACGTAACGGCAGGACCGACTACAGGCGCCGCATGAGGATGCTCAGGGGCGGCGTGCCTAGGGCGGTCGTCAGGTTATCCAACACCCAAGTGACCTGCCAGTTGGTCGAGTTCGGGATGGACGGCGACAGCATCCTCGCCTCGGTAAACGGCAAAACGCTGGCCAAGCACGGTTGGCCCGACGGTGCTTCAAGGAAGTCTGTCCCGGCCTGCTATGTCGCTGGATACGCTCTGGCCAAGTCGGCCATCTCCGCTGGCCACGACAGCGCCATACTCGACATCGGTCTTGCAGCATCCTCTCCGGGTAGCCGCATTTTCGCTGCCCTCAGGGGGATGGTGGACGCAGGATTGGAAGTGCCACACGGCGAGGACGTCCTACCGGACGACGACAGAATCAACGGAACTCACATCGACGACTCGATCGCTGCGGCGGTCGAAGCGGCGAAGAAAGCGATAGAGGGGGCCTAGTATGAGCGAAGAGACGGATGAGCAACCCACTGAGCAACCCACTGAGGAATCTACCGAGGAACCTGTCACTCTGGCCCCTGGATTGGCCCTGGCACTGGCTCCTCCGGAGGAGCAGGAGACCGATACCCGCCGCCGCCGAGGTCCCGATCCCCTAGCCGCACTCAGGGCATGGAAGCCGCGCACGCGACTCGGCCGCATGGTGGCGAGCGGACAGATTCACACCTACGAGCAGGCCCTAGACACCGGCCTGCCAATACGCGAGGTCGAGATTGTGGACGCGCTCCTGCCAGACCTTACCGACGACGTGCTCTCGGTCAACATGATCCAGAGGATGACCGACTCGGGTCGCAGGGTGCGGTTCAACGTCCTGTGCGCGGTCGGCAACGGAGACGGCTACGTCGGCCTATCAGTCTGCAAGGGCAAGGAGGTGGCGAGCACCATCCGCAAGGCCATTGACAAGGCCAAGCTCAATCTCATCACTGTGATGCGTGGCAACGGATCGTGGGAGTCCTCAGAGGGTCCCGGCACTAGCATCCCGTTCAAGGTGACCGGCCACTCGGGCTCCACCCGAATCACTCTCATGCCCGCGCCCGCCGGCAAGGGACTGGTCATCGGCGACTATGGCCGCAGGGTCCTCAACCTCGCTGGCATCACCGACGTCTGGTCACGCTCCGCTGGTCAGACTCGTACCACCATCAACTTCGCCCGAGCCACTTTCAACGCGCTGGTGGAGCTTAATCGCACTCGAATCACCGAGGCGGATCGTCTTCGTCTCAACATCACCGAGGGGAGGATCATCAGATGACTTTCCTAGTTATCCGCGCGCGCAGCGACCGCGGCGTCAAGCCAAAGATTCGCGACACCATGTCAATGCTCAACCTGACCCGGGTCAACCACGCCGTCCTAGTGCCCGACACCCCGGCCTACGCCGGAATGCTGCACAAGGCGAAGGACTACGTGACCTGGGGAGAGGTCGATTCTGATACCATCTCCAACCTAATCTCGGAACGCGGGCGCATGATTGGCGACAAGCCGGTCACCAACGCAGTCATCAAGTCCGGCAGCGAGTTCTCGACCATCGAAGCACTGTCGAAGGCCATCGCCTCGGGAGATGCGAGGACCAGTGACGTCGAGGGACTGAAACCCGTCTTCCGGCTGCACCCACCGAGGGGCTCCAAGGGCTGGGGTGGCATCAAGCGCAGCTTCGTCGCAGGCGGCGCTCTCGGTTTCAGGGGCGAGGCGATAACCGACCTAGTCGGAAGGATGATCTGAGGGATTCACATGGTTTCACGAACGAACAAGTTCCGAGGTCGAAGCCGATACCACGGCCGTGGCAAGAAGGCCGGCCGGGGAGCCGGCAAGCGAGGCGGCCGCGGCAACGCCGGAATCAACAAGCACAGGCTAATGACTCGTCTGAAGTACATGCCTAGGCACTGGGGGATGTACGGCTTCAACCGTCACCCAAGCCTGCGCAACGTCAACATCTCGATTAACCTGCAAGAGGTGCAGAACCTCGCTGAAGGCGATTCAATCGATCTTGGAGGAAAGGGCTACGACAAGCTGCTGGGCAAGGGCCGAATCGACCGTGCCATCCACATCACCGTCGCCGAAGCCAGCGCCCGCGCCATCGAGAAGGTCGAGGCGGCCGGCGGGTCAGTCACCGTCGGAGAGGCTGATGATGGTGACGGGGACGAGTGGGAAGAGGAGTGAGCCCAATGGTTGAGCGCGGACCCA
>CAZSPJ010000012.1:0-5443 GCA_964608795.1 uncultured Candidatus Poseidoniales archaeon
AGGATTTTCGAGAACTTCGTCGCAGTGTGCGAACGGGCCCAAAGGGCCCGCTGAGCCATAGGACAGATTGAAGAAGGTCAGGCAGGTCGCCGACTCGATGTCTAACGAAGCAGACCGTCTCATACTCCACAAGTGCAGGAACTGCAATCGCACCGATCGAAGGGGCTGGAACTCCACCGAGTTGCCTAAGTGCACACACTGTGAATCGACCATGGACCCACTTGAGATTCGCTACAAGTGCCTGCGCTGCGGCCACCTCTCATGGAACGAGGCCGGCACCACCGGTAAGTCCTGCCACAAGTGCGGCTACAGGATCTTCGTCAAGCCCCGCAAGGAAGGCCGCCACAAGACCCTGAAGGCCGAGTGAGCAGCGCGGTCTTCAAGACCCGTCAATACGACGACCTCCCATGTCGGGCTGGCTGAACACCCACGCTCCTCGGACCTTCGAGCAGTTGGCAGTGCCCGATACAGCGCGCCAAGCGTTGCGCTCGGCCAGCCTCTCTGCCGACCCGCCACACCTGCTGATAACAGGCCCGGCGGGAGTAGGCAAGACGGCGGCTTGGCGTTTGGTCGCCCGACAGGTCCTCGGACAGGGGTGGCGTTCCACGACGCATGTGCTGCAGGCCCGAGACCTAGTTCGGCAGCGCGGCGCCATGAACACCTTCGAGGAGTTCCTCAGACCAGGGGGTGCGGCCTCAAGCGATACCCTAGCCGGCAGACTCAGCCTAGACGCTTTCGACAGGGGGATGTCAACCGGCTCACCCGGCGACGTTGCCCCAGCAGGCAGAGAACTTGAGATTGCGCCCGGTGTCCTGCCGGTGAGTCGACTCATCGTCCTTGAGGACGCCGATCACCTCGGCTCGATTAGGCAGGCCTACCTGCGCAGGATGATGGAGACGGTCGGTAGCGCCTCAAGGTTCGTCCTAGTGGCCAGAGCACCGTCGAGGATTATCGACGCGTTGCGCTCTCGTACCCAGATGATCCGAATCCCGGCGACCGAGCGCGAGACGATGCTTGCCACCATGCAATCCATCGCCGAAACAGAGGGAGTGAAGGCCGCAGACGGAGTCCTCAAGGATATCGCGTACATTTCGGAGGGCAATCTCAGAAAAGCCCTGTTCACATTGGAGATGCTGCATCTCAGAGGCCTCGCCCACGACCGCTCGGCGGTTCACACCCTTGTCCAGTCAACCACCCTGCAGTCCGGCAGACATCTGATGGAACTGGCGTTGAGAGGAAGGGTGGTTGAGTGGAGGTGGGAGAACCGTGGCGGCCGCAAGAAGAAGGTGCTGGCCGGGGCCTTGGCCGAGATCGACCGCCTGATGAACGACCATGGACTGGATTCTGACGACGTGGTCCACCAGCTCCACGATGTTCTGGTCGGCCGCAGGCTCTCTCTCCCCGATCCACTTCGCGAGCAGCTGCTGGGGGCACTGGCTGACTGCGATGCCCAACTCAACCGCTCGATGCACGCGAGGATTCCATTCGAGAACTTCCTGCACAGAGTGGCCAGAGCGGGCAGGGATCACGGTCTCGCTTTCGGTTAGGAAGTGGCGGACGCGGCAGGATTCGAACCCGCGGTCCCCGGCTTAGGAGGCCGGTGCATTATCCAGACTGTGCTACGCGCCCGCTTGCGCCACCCCTTCACCCTCAAGAAAGGTGACGCTCACGAAATCACCCTCCATCGGCCGCAATAACGCCGATGCCATCAAGCATCCCGCGTCCTCCGAAGCTCCATGGAGGAACCCCTCTCGAAACTGCCGACGCCGTATTCGGACTCGAGCAAGTTCGGCGATTCGAAGCAGCGAGCACTCTCTCGCAGAGTAGCAGCCAGAGATACCGGCAGGCGTTTCTGGACCCGCGTCGCAGGCTCCACCCAAACCCCATTGATTCGCCAGACACTCTCCTTGGTCGCCCCCATCTGCGCCGGCCTGCTGCTGGTGAAGTGGGATTTCGCCTCATACAATGCGACCATCGCCGCATATGCCCTCCTCGCGGTGCTACTGGTTCCCACCAATCTCGCAGCTGCCTTTGCGCGGATGTCCGCGCGCGACCGCCTCAAACTTCGCGACGGGAGTCAGAGGTCGATGGATGCCTATCCGGGTGTGGAGCGGATACTGAACACACTGAGAGAAAGGTCTCTGAGAGAGAAGATTCGCCTCTTCTCAGCAGCGCTGGGCGCTGTTTTACTAATCGCGGTGAGAGACCTCGATACAGGAGATACTCTCAGCTCTCTGCTGCTGAGCGCCTCGGTGGCTCTTGGGGCGCTGTGCTTCCTCAACTCGTTGTTGCTGGATGACTCGATACCAATGCGCTCCAATGTGTTCCCTCTGCTCTCCCTGCACGCCCCGACTCTACATGACAGCACCTTGGACAGGCCGCTGTCCGATCTCATGGTCGCCCATCTTGACCCAGAGACCGCTGGAGCGTGGGACGATTGGAAACTATCCTTGAGTGACAGAGTGAGGCAGGATCAGACCCCCGATTCAGCCATAGAGCACCTACTGCAAGCGCTGCACCTCAACGAGCAGGGACTGCTCGGCGACGCTAGGCTGACGACCGAGGCGAAACGCGTCTTCAAGGTAACAGCAATCGACCTACTGACCGATGAATCCAACAAGTTCAACCTGAGGTCGCTGCGGACCCTGATGGCTCACACCAAGGCTTGGGAGCCGGGTCTGTTCAGGCTGATAGACAGGCTGCAGGATTCAGCCATCAGGGGAGACCACTCTCTGAATGAGATGCCTTGGAGGCTGGATCTCGACCTGCCTCCTCGCTGCTCCCAAGGCCAGGCCGATTTGTTCGTCATACTACACAACCACACCGGGACCACTACCAACATCAAGGTCGATGTCGTGGTGGCCGAGGGGGAGCCGGCTCTGCAGACCATCAGAGTCGAGGCTCGACCATCTCGTCGCATGGACGGGAGCAGAGCCACGGATCAGGTCGAATCACTGGGTCGTCTGTTGGACGACGCCACTGTGCTTTGGATCGGCCTTGCGTGGCCGGACTCCAAAGTCGGCTCGCATCCGGTTCAGGTCACCCTGAGAGGAGAGCACGGTGAGACTCTCTCATCAGTCGTAGTGCAGACCACGCTGTCGTCCAAGGCACAGCAGGAGAGCGCCGGTCAGAGAATGTCGGACGCAGCCTCAGCGGTTCGCAGACTGGCCCTCTCAATTGCCGATTGAGGCCCTTCCGGGACGAAGTCCCGAGCGTCACGTTCATGACGCGATTGCGATTGCGTGTGAACGAGAGAACATGGAGTCGTGGGACATCGTCGTCATCGGCAGCGGGCCCGCGGCTCTGCGAGCAGCCATCGCTTCAGCCGACGCGGGCACGATTCCCCTGATGATCGAATCCTCGGGTGTTGGCTCGGCCTCCGGCTCATCCCCCTTGTCAGGCTTGGCGGCCTCGATAGACGAGATCGATTCCACCGCGCATCGCGACGATACGGTAGCAGCTGGTGGCGATGCAACTGACAAGGTTGCAGCAGCACGATTCTGCGGTGAGGCAGTTTCGGTCCTCGCCGAATTGGAGAGGTGGGGTTTGGTACTGCGTCGCAGGGAAGGAGGCCTCCCTCATGCATCAGAAGCGCCGGGCCACAGCAGAGCCCGTCTGACGGGTTGCGGCGATAGCACGGCTAGAGAGGTGACCCGTATCCTTGAGGAGCAGGCAATCAAGAGAGGAGTCCCCCGTCGCTCGGACCTAGTACCTCTTTCCTTAGTTATGGACAACCAGCAGGTGCGAGGCGTGGTGGTGTTGGATTTGATGACAGGAGAAATAGCCTCAATCCAATCCAAAGCGGTGATACTCGCCACAGAAGGCCACCAGGGAATCTGGTCAGCCCCATCGAACGGCTCGGGGACTGGTGCCGCCCTCGCTGCCGCTGCTGGAGTGGACCTGACCGGCATGATCCACTCCCCCAGACACCCACTCACTATCCGAGGCACGGATATGCAACTCCCCTTCGACCTGCTGGGTTCGGGGGGCAGACTGCGCAAGGAGAGTGGGGAGGACGCCGGGCCCGAGGCAGTCTTCGACGGGGAGGGCTGCGTGCTCGATCTGCGATCACTGGACGCAGTAGCATCCCCGTGGTTCGCCCAGACCGCTCGAAGGGTGAGGGACAGGGCGGGCTTGGATATCGCCACCGAAGTCATCCCCCTGACTTCAAGCATTGCCGCGACCACCGGTGGTGCCCCCGTTGATGAGAGTGGCAGAGTCACCTTCGACGATGGTAGTATGTGGTTCACAGGCCTCTATGCAGCCGGCCGCTCAGCCAACACGGGAATGCACGGAGCGGGCATGCTGCCCGGTAACCAGTTGCTCGAGGACCTAGTGGGAGGCAACAGCGCAGGAGAACATGCTGGGGCATGGGCGGCGAACAGCTCCTTCGGCGCCTCTTCTCTGGTTGAGGAGGCGATTCAGGTTGAACAGGCCAGAGTGACGTCCCTGAGGGGAGCCGTCGGCGAGTCAGTAGGACGAGTCTCAACCGCTATGTCGTCAATCATGGGCAATCTCAACGGCAATCGCGACGAGAAGACACTCAATGCGGCTGCAGTCGGTCTCGCCGATCTGCGAGAGACAGGAATCAGGGTGACGGACCCCTCTACAGTGATGAACACAGAGCTGGTCACCGCGATTCATCTCGAGGGCATGATCGCTCTGGCTGAGACGATAATCGGCTCCGAGGCATAGCATGGGCGAGTCGGACCCGAGTATCTTCACACTCATCATACAAGGCGCGATCCCCTGTCACAAGGTGTATGAGGACGACCACGTATTCGCCTTCCTCGACATCAATCCGTGCAGCGTCGGGCACACCCTAGTTGTGCCTAAGGAACAGGGCGCCACACTGGACGGGCTATCCGACGAGGCATGTGCTGCAGTCGGAAAGGTCCTTCCGAGGATATCCAGAGCCGTCCTCGCTGCCTCCGGAGCCCGTGATTTCAACGTCCTGCAGAACAACGGCGAGGCCGCATTCCAATCAGTCTTCCACGTTCATTTCCACATCATCCCAAAACACGACGACGGCAGTGGCTTGGCTTGGCCATTCGCCACCACACAACTCGATCCTGAGGAGGGCGCGCAACTCGCCGAGCGGATCCGCAGCCATCTGGAATGACCCGGTGTGTTCTCAACCACCTGCCCCGTGCGAGCATCGTGACTGAATCCGAGAACGCGCCCGACGTGCTTCCGAGACTGTCTGGCAGCGCTTCTCGCGTCAATGTCAGGAAACTCGAGCATCTGCCTTGGGACCACAGTGGCAAACACCCAGGAAACCGGCCGTTCTGGGAGGTGATTCGTCGAGCCGTTGACATAGCTTGGTCCTATGTCATCAGGCACTCGGAGATGGACAGCCCACCCGAGATTGAGGGCGGGTCGGTATATGCCTCCACGCACATCAACGGACTCATCGACCCCCTGGCTATCATGAAATCACAGG
>CAZSPJ010000012.1:5543-14184 GCA_964608795.1 uncultured Candidatus Poseidoniales archaeon
GCCTCCACGCACATCAACGGACTCATCGACCCCCTGGCTATCATGAAATCACAGGACAGGCGCATCATCGCCATCGGCAGACACGACATCATGACCATGCCTGTCATAGGCTGGATTACGCGCCGAATCGGCTCGCAGCCGGTAATCAGGAAAGCCGAACTGGAGAGGGGGGTCAGTGACCCCGAGTTCGCGAAAAGAATCAACAAAAGGAGCATGCTGACCATGGCCAACTGCATCGCCTCGGGTCACGCGGCCATAGTGATGCCAGAGGGCAAGTCGCACCAAGACTCCAAACTGCATGCACTCCGGACCGGTGCCCTCCGATTCACCCTCAACGCCGCCAGCATCGCACATGAGAGGGAACTGCCTCGACCCGTGATTCAGCCAGTAGGCCTGCATTACAGATGCCACTACTGGTTCCGCACCGACGTCTACGTCGAGTTCGGCGAGCCAATCACCATACCACTGCTCGATGACGCCCAGCACCACACCACACTCGCTGGGGGAGAGTGGCTCGAACCACCCGCAGAGCGAGTCATCCCATTGCGTGACGAACTGTACGAGAGCCTGTCTCACATCACCCCTGACGCCTCAGACTGGGAGACTTACAGGGCGTGGCATCTACTGGGCCACTTGAGGGCAAATTCCTCAGGCAGCCCACTCAGCTCGCTGAAGCAGGAGGTACGAGCCGCCCGTGACATCAGGGAGCGACTCAGGCAGTCCGATGGACACCATCCTCTAGTCGAGGACGCCAAGGAGGCAGCAGCCATACTACACTCGAGGGACCTAGACGCCCGATCGCTGGATGCAACCGGGAGAATCAGGGCCGAGTCCAAGCTGGCTTGGGGGTCATTGGGGGTTCTCACTATGCTTCTCACAGCCCCCGTCACCATCCCGACGACCGGCCTGCAAGCGCTCGTCGGGTGGTACGCGGGCGACCGCTCGGACGAGGGGATAGACGCTCGGACGACGCACCACATGATCGGTGCGATTCTCTCCCCTCTGCTGTTCTGGCCGCTGATATCCCTCGCGTTCCTGTATTCCTTCGTCGGCGCTACCACCCTGCTCCCTCTCTATCTCGCGGCATCTCTCCCCATCATCCACATGGCGAATCTGGTTTTTCTCCAGGGCTATGACATGTGGACCGATTTCGGCGACTCCCGAAGAAGCAGGAGACTGGCTTCCTCAGCAGCCGGTGGGCGCTTGGAGGAACTGGTGAGCCAACTGGTCCCCCGACTCGGCGTTCTCAAATAGGACGGGCACTCCAACCCCCTCATGAACTCACGCGAGGCCGGTGACAGGGTGCGCGAGTGGCTTCAGAGCGAGCGCCTCGAAGCCCGAGACGTCGCCGACCAGCAGGCCATGCTCCACTTGCATGTCCGCTACCCGCCGACGAAGCAGGGCCACGTGTTCAACGTCGTCATCCCGAAGAATCGCAATCTGGTCCTGATCTACTCAGTCACCCGGGTCGACGATGGCCAGCAGAATGAGATGACGGAGCACTATGAGAACGATGCGGGGGATTGGGAGAGATGGCTCCACGACACTAGGATACACCTCACTCAGGCCGACCTCGACTGGGTGCTTCACGTGGGCAAGAAGAGGCATGGCGTGCCCGGCCCGTTGCAGGCGTTCAACCTCTCTCGTCCAATCTGGTTCGACGGCCTGACACAGAACGAGTTCATGCACACAATGCGCCATCTCTGGCTCACCAAACTCGCTCTGATTCACAAGATTAAGTTCGCGTACGGACCCGGTGTGGGCAAGCCTGGACCGGTTGACGATTGGATTGCTAAGAAGGCCCAGAGAGGGGGAAACCAGCCCCAAGTTCATTCAGAGGCGAGTGAGATAGACACTGACGAGACAGGTGGATTCGGTCGCGACTTCGATCCCTCAGAATGGGCCTGAGTCACGTCTTCGGCCCCCCACACCCTTGCACGCGCAGGTGACGGCAGAGGGTCGAGGTTAAGTATCGCTGGAAGACAAACTAAGACAATACAGCAGCTTTGCTGGAGGGTTGGAAATGGAAACTGCAAAGATGAGAAACAGTGTAACAATGGTTCTTCTGATGATGATGAGCACTTTCGCGGTGATTGAATTCCCGCAGGCCGAGGCCAGTGAAGTGGTATTGACCGACGCGATTCAGATTGTCAATGGAGGCTCAGCGAACGACAAGATGGTGGCTGCTGATGCCGATTCGATGGGCAATGTGCACTTCGTCTGGAGTCGCAACACCCAACACCTGTGGTACCAGATGCACAACCCCAGAGGCGACGTGCTAATCTCCGAGACCCAAATCTCCAACCCCGGCGCTCACCGAGCCTGGCATCCTGACATCAGCGTCGACAGTGATGACAACGTGCACATCACTTGGACCGACAAAGCCGCTCAGTGGACCATCCTCTACACCCTGCTCGATCCCTCCCAGGACGATCAGAGCGGTGACTCGGCTATCGACAACGTAATTTCAATTATTGACGACTTCGAAGTCTCGGTCCACACCCAGAACCGCGATTGGCCAGCCATAGACACCGATTCTGAGAACAACGCCCACATCGCCTGGGAGGACTCGTTCGAACCTCTCGACAAGTTCTACCAGCAGCCGCAAATCTACTACTCCATGATTGAGCCCGACCTGCAGTCCCGTGAGGCGGTAGTGGCCGTGGGCGAGACCCTACTCACCCCCATCATCGGCCACAAGGGCCACCCTGATGTCGCTGTCGATGCCGACGACTTTGTCCAGATAGTCTGGGATGACACCCGTGGCGGCAAGGTCGAGATGGTCGCCCCGATAGACACCTCCGGTTCGATGAACGCCGAATGGGCCGACATGTGCGTGGTCTTCTACGGCGGCAACTTCGCCAGCGGTGGTACGTTCGAAGGACTGAAGCCAATGCTCCTGCGGGCCAACATGACGGTCTACGAGACCCTCTATGCCCTCAGTGGCAATTGGCCGAGCGCGGCTACCAGTGGCAATTGTGCCGCTGCATACCAGACCGGTGGATCGGGCAGCCAAGGTCCCCGAACCACCCCTC
This sequence comes from uncultured Candidatus Poseidoniales archaeon, assembly GCA_964608795.1. GTDB lineage: Archaea > Thermoplasmatota > Poseidoniia > Poseidoniales > Thalassarchaeaceae > Thalassarchaeum. The sequence goes on from CAZSPJ010000012.1 coordinate 8,579, forward strand.
TCGGCCAGGCCCCGGGTGACGATTCGGGCGGCATCAGGGAACTCACTGAGGTCATTTACAACAACGCCGCGGTCAACCTGCCGCAGGACGGTGGGTACTACAGCGAGTTCTGGGGCCCCGGCTCAACTTGGGCCTGCCTGTCCTGGCGCGATGCCAGTAACAATGTGCCCGGTAACCCACCTACCATGTTGGACCACCGCTGGAACCCCAACGCGACCAAGATTATCATCCCGATTTCGGATGAGGGTCCGTACGGCGGCGACCCATCCCAGCAGTCCGATGATACCCAGAGCATCAATGAGGCCCACGACGCCTGCGTCATAGCCGGAATCATCCCCGTCCCATTGCTCGCAGCCGGCTTCGGCTCAGGCTCCACCCAAGTCGGCTCCCACATGATGGACCTAGCTCAGTGCCCCAATGGCTTCGTGAGCCAGAACACTAGGACCTGCCCTGGGACCAATACCCGTCTGACTGATGCGGAGGGCCAGATGTACAGTTTCCCAACAACATCCTCCAATTCAGCCGAATTACAGTTAATGGTCGAGGCCATGGTCTACCTGTCCACGAACAACTCGCGTGAAATTTACATGAATGTCCTCGATCCGCTGTCGCTGCTGGAGAACCCGCCCCCGACTTGGCAGAAAGGCGACTCGGGGACCTTTATCGACAACACGGCTGACAGGTACATCCAGGACATCGGTCCTTCCCTCGATGGATTGGGCTACGGCCACCTCGTTGTGGTCAACGACACTAGGATAACTCTCAACGACGCATACAGCCTGCACCCCTCGATTTCCGTCGACACCTCTGGCAACACCCATCTGGCATGGATGGACGGACGCGCCTACGGCTTCGACATTGATGTCAACTACGAGATTTACTACACCAGACTGCGCCTCAGAGGGGCCGGTGAATGGGACGGAGCCCCCGACGGTCTGCCCTCATATGGGATCAAGCAGATTATCGACTCGGCTGTCTCCGAAGTTGAAGGCATTGAGGGAATCCCAACGGACCGGCCCTTCGGAGCCAATTCGCACATGCCAGCCATCATCACTGACTCCTTCGACAATGTGCACCTGACCTGGCTGGATAACTACAATGACACCCAGGGTGAGACCATCGTCTACACTAGGCTGAATCACACCAACGACGACTACCCTGCAGGATTCCCCCTCAATTCGCTCGCTGCCGGTATCCTCGACCCGTGGGAGGTCATCCCAATCACTGAGTGGCAGTCCGACAAGCTAGGTCCGAACTCTCCTGCAGTCCCAGATTTGGGTCAACCGCCGGCATTCGCCAATGATCTCGGAAGCGGGGCCCATATCGCTTGGTCCGACACCAACAAGTGCAACGACATCAGCAACGGCGGCTCCTACACGCTGTGCTACGTACACGTCCTGACCGGACTGGTCGAGGTCGCGCTCACCGAGACCGAGACCTACTACCACACCATTGAGCCCGGGGAGCAGACCATGTACAACATGACGATCTCTAATCCCACGCCCGGCCCCGCCGAGCTCGTGGCCGATACCTTCACCGTGACCCTGCAAGGGGTCCCCAACAACTGGACGGCCACGCTGTTCTTCACCACCAACCACACACCGATTTTCGACTCGACACCGGTATTCCTACGCGGAGGCGACGTGATTCCGATGTACATGCGCGTACGCGCACCGTCAATCTATCAGGCCCATTCAGACGAATTGGCCTCAATCACTGTGACCGCCATATCCCACAAGGACCCGGCTATCAGGGACGATAGGATTACTCTGACGCTGATGGACGTGGTGCACGGGATTAACTTGGACACCAGTCACTTCCAAGTGGATGTCGAACAGGGAGAATCGGCGTTCTTCTCGATAACGGTGACCAATACGGGCAACGTGTACGATACGTTCGCTTTCTACGATCCTTCTACCTTGGAGGGCCAGGTCGAATGGGCCCTTCCTTTCGGCTGGGGCCTAGCGTTCCCGTTATCGTTATCACTGGATCCTGGCCAGTCCGTGACAAGGAACCTGCAGGTGAGCGTCCCGACCGCACAGGAACCCGGGACCTTCGTGATCTACCTGAAGGGATGGTCCACCGGTGAGCCGGTGCTCTCTATCGACCAAGGTACCTTCGATGTCCTCGAGCTCTGGATAAACGTCTCAATCAAGAGCACGGGCAACATCGTCTTCCATCTGGGAGACACGACCCAGTACGTATTGCCCGGCGAATGCTCCTCCTTCGACATCGAGGTCACCAAGCACTTCACCCCGGGCCATTTGATATTCACGACTCCGGGAGGCCCGGCGGAGAGACCTCCTGAAATTTCCGAGCAGACGTGGAGATTCGACCATTGGACGGTGGATTTGGACTTCTCCGAAGCCCCGGGAGGTAACGGGGTCTCAGATAACGCCCCCCGCTACTGGTCGATTATCGATACCCCATACACCGTCTCAGCAATCATGTGTGCGCCGTACAATGCGACAGCCGGTCTAGGCGACTCCGTCACCGTCAAGGCGCACTTGGAGGGAGCGCCGCGTGTCAGGGACTCTGTGGTCCTCCTGACCAACGTCATCCAGGAGTACAATCTGGAGGCCAGCGTCCCTGAGACTATTCTGTCACTACATCCCGGCCAGACGTACCAGTTGGATACCACGGTCGACAATGCCGGCAACGGAGCTGACAGATACGACATAACAGTACACTCGATTGAGGATACATTCGGTGCAGCGCACGTCTGGGACATCGAAATCCCTAGGATTCTGTTCCAAGAACTGGATCGGGACGAGTCGCAGACCGTACCTATCCTTCTCAATGTGCCAGAGAGGACCCACGCCGGCCAGTACACCGTAGAGCTGCATGTGCTGAGCGAGGAGTCTTACGAAGGATCCAGGCTGAGGGACGTCATCGAGTTACAGATCGAGATTGTCGAGTTCCACGATATGAGGATAGAGGTCGACCCGATGGTTGAGAGCCGAATCAAGACCACAGCTCCGGGCAGAATCGTCCGGTTCACCATGAACCTCACCAACTACGGCAACGTGGACGACCAGCCGACGCTGCACAACTACACGCTCTATGACAGCGATGACCGGTATTCGTGGCAGACTACTCCTACTATGGGGCCTCTGCTGGGCAATTGGGTGATTAGCTACGCATTGCTCGAGGACTTCGACACCGAGTATCCAATCGAGAGGCCGTGTGTTGGGCAGACTCTGGGCGACCCCAATCCCACCGAGGGCTGCTACCTGTCAGCCCAGACAAATGCAATCACCATGCCTGTGATGGAGGCCTACTCGACTCTGCAGATCGTCGTAATCATCCAGATTGACGCGGCTGCTTCCTTGGCCAACCGAGAGATCGGAATCAAGGTCATCTCGGAGTTCGGCTCTTCGGAAGCAGACGGCGACCACGATGAGACCGCTGTTTGGGATGACTCCTGCACCCTCGACGCGAACAGAGACGGCTTGCCGGACAACTACCGGCCCAACTGCGACACCAACGAACAGGTCATCGAACTGAGACTCAGGGCCCCCGACCTCGACATTCTCGGTGTCCACGTCGCAATCTACACCGGAGAGGTCGGGGAGATGCTCTCCGTCAACGTGCAGATTCTCAACCAGGGCAACGCGCACGCCACCGATGTCAACATCATCCTGTGTGTTGATCAGTCACCCTCTGACATCAAGAAGAACGGGTGCGATGAGGAAAATATCGTGTACAGGCAGATTGTCGAGGCGATTATGCCCTGTGACAACCCTAGTACCACCCCACCTTGCTTTGGTGAGGAGCCACCTCAGATAGCTCTTCTGTACATGGTTGAGGCGGGAAGTCACGATGTCGTCGTCGTCGTGGATCCGGACAACGTGATTGTCGAGACCGATGAGAACAACAATATCCAATCGGTCTCGAGATCGATGGGCTCGAATCTAGGAATCCTCGATGTCGGAATCGAGATCATCGCCCAATACACCGTGCCGACCATTATCCTCGGCGCGACGTTCGCTCTAGTTGGAGTGGTCGCAGTGGTCATGTGGAGTCGCAGAGAGGAGGCGAAGATCCGCTACGCCGAGAAGTCAAGCATGATCGCCAACCTCGATGACGATGACATTGTCTTCTGATTAGCGTGCCAGCCACCACGGCAGCGGCGTACCTTCGCGCGCCGCGACAAGGCGGCCGCGGCTCGCCGCGAAGTCTCGCATCAGGCGCTCGCGCAGAGCCTCCATCATCTCCTCGGCATGCATTGACTGGATACGTAGGCCCTGAGAGAAGACATCTAGGTCGAGGGGCCTGCGGGGCTGGTTCATGATGGCGTGTGCCAACTGTCTCTCCTCATAGGACTCCGATTGCTCGGATATGCTCGGGGAGACCTTCCTCATCACCTGCTGGTGGAGGGCTATGACAGCGTCACGGTGCTCATCTATGCGCTCGAGCGCGGAATCCAGCTCCGAGAGAATCCCCATCGCCTCCACCATAGGGAGCTTGCGTCGCGTACCCAACCTGTCGACCACCCCGTTCAACTCGGGCGGCAGTCTGTTGGAGAGGCGCATCGGCCCTCCAGATGGTATCTTCCTGTGCTCTGCGCGGAACAGGTCTGGGCCAAGATCGAGGCGTAGAGAGAAGGACTGGTTGACATTGTACATCTTCTTTGGTGGACCGCCTTTCTCCGACGGTACGCGTTCCGAATCCACAAATCCTGATTCCTCGAGAACCTTGAGGTGCTTCACTACCGCTTGCTGGCTCACATCCAGTAATTCAGAGAGTTGCAGAGGGTAGTGAGGCTCTTTCACCAGTCTCCTGAGAATATGACGACGAGTAGGGTTCTCTAGTATAGAGAGCGCCTCGTCGAAACCGACCATTACTTCCCAACCTGAGGTTGGGTAGTGGAGGCCATCTAAAAACCCAACTTGAGCATAGAATAATATCTGTCGAACTAGTGAAACCGTCATGGGAACCGGGAAGACCGTACTTGTCACAATACTAGTCATCGCAGGTTTGCTGTTGCTAGGATTGTCTTGGGGGGCGTCTTTCGCCGACGATTACCTCGAAGAGAGGATAGCTGAGGATTGCGATGACGAGGCAGGAACGATAGGGGAACTCATCGGTGCTGATGAGGGTCAGTGCCAGGATGCCCGTGACTTGCAGGACCAAGTCGCATCCGTTGGTCAGATGCTCGGATACCTCGGCGCCGCATGCCTACTCACCTCTGCGGCAATGGCCGCAATCAGGAAGAGGCAGTAATCAGCCATCATCCCAACCACGCCAATTCCGATCGCCCTCGGCCTGTTGAGATTCCTCAGTGACCTTCGTCTGACCAGGAAAGGGATCCGCTATCTCTGTCTCTCCCTCTGCTTCCGGGAGACCTCGGTACTGCCTGTACAACTCGTCGGTGGTCGGCAGTCTACCCTCTTTGGACATGACAACTGGATTCCCTGCCTTTCCAACCCGCCTACGTCCCGCAAGAGCCAGTATGAGAGCTACGACGCCCAGCGGTATGCCCAGACAGCACCCGAAGAACATCAGCACAAACCAACTGTTACCGAACAGCGCGTTCTGGGCAGATATGTCATCCACAAACCACAGGGTGGAGTTTCCGTCATTGTACAGGGTGTAATCACCGG
>CAZSPJ010000013.1:0-13881 GCA_964608795.1 uncultured Candidatus Poseidoniales archaeon
ACGATGTCGTCATCGTAGTCGTAGGAGGCCGAGGCGTTGAGTACCACGGGCTCGCCCGGCGGGATGTACTGGCCCTCCGAGAGGCCGGAGATTCCCGCCACGGGACCGGTCTCGAGCACCGTGAGCGTCTGTGAGTGGGTGCGCTGCATCCCGTTGGAGTCTATCAGCTCGAAGCGTAGCGTGTGCTCCCCGGCCGGCAGGTAGTCGTTGTACCAGTAATCGGTCGTCTTGTCCTCGAGTATCGGTTCGGCCATCAGGTCGGAGTACACGCTGACGGTGAAGTCGTCGCCGTCGGGATCGAACGAGCGTCGGAAGTCGAACAGCACTGGGAGGTTGGAGTGGACCTCGATGTCGGGCATCGGCGAGTCGAGGATGAGGACCGGGGCCGACTCGTCGACCCTGACCATAATCTCGGCCACATCCGAGGCTCCTGAGCCGTCCTCGACGGTCAGGGTGACTTGGTGCACACCCTTGGGCAGTCTGGTCTCGAGAATCCATCCGCTCCCCATCGGCTCGCTCAGCAGGTCGCTCTCCCAGAGCACGCTTACTAGATCCGTGCTGAATGCCGCGAAGGGGTTGCAGACCAGCCCGCTGCCGTTGTCCGGCAAATCGGAGCAGGCAGCATCCCAATCACCCGAACCAGTGGCATCGAAGGCCAGCAGCTCGCCAGAGTCGGTCAGTATCCCGTCGGACGGGTTGGCAATCAGTGCCACGGGTGGCGAGTTTGAGACGCTAATCTCGGCGGTTGCCGAGTTCCACATGCCGGCGTGATTGGGGCGGTTGTCACTCGCGTACATCGTGATGAGGTGGTCGCCCTTCGACAGGGTCCCAATCCACTCAACCGTCGAGTCGGGCGACACCCCGGAGGCGAGAAGGCCGTCTCGGTCGCTCCAGAACTCGAACTTGACGCCATCGCCCTCGGGGTCGAAGGTAGCAGTTCCGTCGAGGCGCACAGTTGCCGCCGATGTCATGCCAGTGCGCGTGACCTCCAGATTTGCAACTGGTATCTCGTTGTAGAGCTCGACGTTGAAGGTCCATGAGACGGGGACGTTGACGCCATCCGAGGCGTACACGGTCACTGAGAACTGGTTGGGTGCGCCCGGGAAGGTGCGGATGATGGTGTCAAGGCACTCTGCATCGCCTGCAGGAGGCTGCCCGGTGCCTTGCTCATAGGAGGTCTCCGCCCAGCAATGCAGCTCGTCGCCCTCAGGATCGTATGTGCTGCCGAGGTGGATGGTGACGTTGGCGGTGATACCGAGGTAGAGGGTGCCCCACGCCGAAATCTGCGGCGTCGTTCCGACCGAGAGCACGGGGGGCAGGTTGACCAGTTCGATCTCGCGGCTCTCCTGCACGCACTGGCTCTGGCTGTCGCAGACCTCGAGGGCGATCTGGTGGACCCCGTCCGACAGACAGGCGGCGGCGAGATTGGCGGTGAACCACGAGCCGTTGCCGCCGGAGGGCAGGCCACACGCGCTAAGCAGGTCTCCATCGATGCTACTGGTCCAACTGTAGCTCAGCTCGTCGAAGTCGAGGTCCCATGACCGGTTAGCATCGAAGGCCACCTGGCCGCCACTGGCGTAGATCGCCTCGTCCTCAGGCGAGTCCCATAGGATGAACGGAGGTTGGTTGGACAGCTCAAGGCGGCAGAACATCGAGATGTCGGTATCGAGATTGGCTGCTGCGGTGTCGTTGTGGACGCCGTCGTAGTCGCAGCCGGCGTGGACCGCGTTGACGTCAGACCAGCCCTGCATCGGCGTCCAACGCTCGCCGATGAAGGGGCCGTACCAGTCGCGGCCCGAGTATGGCAGGGTGCCGGTGTGCTCGGACTCGTACAGGTCGAATGTGAGGTTGAACTCGGCGTGTGGGATGTGGAGCAGGTGCTGATTTACTGCATGGACCTCGACCGACCACATCACATCGAGGATGTTGTCCTGTCCGGTGTACGTCGGTGTGTCGAGGTCGCCTGAGGAAATCCAGCGCAGGTGGCTGTCCCCGAGCATCTCGAAGCTGTCGGCGAATCCACTAGTGAACCATGAGCCGGTGAAGTTGACGAAGCTGGAGGAGGTGCTAGCAGGAGCGTTTGGATTACAGGCCAGAGCGACGTTGTGGGCGAGCAGCTCGCTCTGGTCGACCATGTCGAAGCAGGAGTCGGTATTGCCGCGGATGACGCTGTTCAGGAGGTATGAGGCCTCCTGTCCACTGGCGTCCCACAGCAGGCCGCCGTTGTCACCGTTCATATCGAGGCCACGTACCAGGCCGTCGACCTCGTCCAGCTCAACTGAGTGGCCGGTCGAATTGAGGTTGATCTTGATGTCATCCATGATGACCGTGCCGTCGTGGTCCATCCCACTGTTGTCGATGTCTAGCGCGGGGGCGTTGACGGAGTCCCTGATGTCGACTGAGAGCAGTTGCAGGTCGATGCTGTCTCGTACCACGAATCCGTGCTGGTCCTCGATCGATGTGCACTCGAAGCAGGTCGAGTTCTTGCCGCCACTCATCACGTCGTTCGACTCATCGAAGTAGAAGCCGGCACCGAGTTGCGGCAGCGCCGCACCGAGTCCGTTCTGGTAGGTGGTGACGTATGCCAGCTCGACGTTGCTGGAGTCCCTGACCGAGACCCCGTGACCACCGTTGCCGGTGCTGATTACCCCGGATAGGTCGGGGTGGAACTCGCGGATATCCACCCCGGTAGCGCCGTTGTCGGCTATCACCCAGTCAGCGCCTTGGGCGCCGCCCTTCCACAGCAGAACGCCCGGACCCGTCGAGTTTCGGACAACTAGGTCGTTGATCGTAGGTGCCCAGTTGGCACTGCGCATGAACATGCCAGCCCTGTCGTTGAGAGGAGCGGTGGCACTCGGTCTGCCATTCCTCAGCAGGTCGATCTCGTTGAGTATGGTCGAGGAACCGATCATGTAGGCCTTGAAGCCGACAGCGGCGTTGTCCTCAATCAGCGCGTCGGTGACTTGCACCCCGCTGGTGTTGACTTCGAACGCGGCGTAGGCGAGCCCAGGGGTCTTGGCCCCCGGACCTCCTGTCCCCCTCAGCTCAAGGTCGTTGAAAACCGCATTGTGAGGCACGTTGGAGTACAGGCTGTGGTTGTACTGCTCGACCATGATGCCGTAGTACTGGCTGTCCTCCACTGTCATTCCCACGAAGGTCGGTCGGGTGGTCCATCCGGAGGTGATGTGGCGCACGAAGATGCCGTTGTCACAGCGGTTCACGCTGGAGTCCGATATCAGCGGTATCGAATCCTCCACCCAGATTCCGGCGGCGACGGCTAGGGACGAACCACTGACGTTGGATATCTCGAGGTTGGAGAGCATGCCGCCGGAGCCGCCCCAGTAGTTCAGTCCACGGGTAATCAGGCCGTCGGCGGTCATGCCGTCGACGATGGGGGCAGAGTACGCCCCGACGGAAAGTCCGATGCCATAGCGCCATGAGGTGGAGAAGCCGTGGACGTCCTGACCGCCGCCGTCTATGACGAGGTCGTTGATTCTCGGAGAGGCGCTGTCGAACAGGTCGACGGCGACCCTGTCGGCGTTGATTACCCTGAGGTCGTTCAGGGTCGGATTGCTGTCGTAGACGGTGACCCCGTACTCAGCATCGGTGATGGTGAGGTTCTCGATCTTGGAGCCCAGACCGTTGCTGCTGGAGTTGAACACGATGCCGTCGTGATTTCCCGCAATGGACTCAAGCAGTACTGGCGCTGTCGTCGTGCCCTGCATGGTGAGCCTTCCAGCCACGAGTATGGTCTCGTCGTCGCCGAGCTGGATGGTGGTTCCCGACTGTACCACGAGTATGTCCCCGCTCTCGACCGTGTAGCCGTCCTGCAGCACCACGGTTCCTGACCACACGGTGGTCGAGCGTGGTGCAGCACCAATCGCAGCCGGGACCATTGGAGCGGCTGAAAGCAGGAGGAGGAGAATCAGGGCCACAGCACGCCTGCGGACTGTCGAAGCAGGTGCTTGCATGGCTAGTCCGCTCGCTGTCCGCCTGTTATCCCTTGCGCACACATGAGCGATGCCGAACTCACGTACAGCAGAGGTCATAAACAGCGACCGAGCGCGATGGCCGTCGAGGACTAGGAATGAGTACAGCTTTCGTTCTGATTAAGGTCGAGCCGGGACTAGAGAAAGACGTGTATCTGGCACTTCTCGAGATTGACAGCGTCACAGAGACTCACGTCGCCTACGGAGAGTACGATCTGGTGACCCGCATAGACTTCGCCGACGAAGGAGAGATGGCCAAGACCCTGATTGGCAACATGCGCTCTGTAGCTGGAATCGTCAAGACCGAGACGCTGATTGCGGTGGAGGTGTGAGAGTGGCTGTTGGATTCGTTCTCATCACTACCGAGGTCGGCAGTGAGATCGATGTCAGGGAGGCTGTCGGTGCTATCGAGGGAGTGGTCGGGCAGTGGATCGTCTTCGGCCCTCATGACCTATTCGTCAAAATCGAGGCCGATGACGAGGCCGAGCTGACTCGCTGCATCGTTCAGGGAGTCAGGTCGATTCCCGGAATCACCGAGACGCGTACCCTCATCGGTGCCGAGATCTAGATCGCTCTCGCCATTCTACCGATGAGTTCTGTTGCTGCTGCACTGCACTCAGCCATCCTGAACCTGCTTACAGCCTCCCTCCAGTGCGACAGCCTGCGGTCGGGCTCGAGGACGCCGCGCCAGTACCAGCGCTGGGCACACAGCCGCCGGTGCATGGCGAGGTCCTCGCGCAGCGGCGCGATGGCGACCGAGGCGTGGGCCTCGACGAGCCAGTCCGGATGGCTGTCTGTAGCCTCGAGCACTGCGTGGATGAGGCGGATTCTCTCCCCTATGTCCTCGCGCGATTCGATTAGCGAATGGGCTGAGCTGAGCGCCTCGGCCGAGGCGCTCCCTCCTGCCCGCGAGGAGAGGCGTGCGCGCAGGTCGAACACAGCCATGCTGGGGTGATTCGGGCCCATTGCGGATTCTAGGGCGCTGTGTGCCCTTGCAGCTGCGGGGACGTCACCGGTCTCAAGGGCGATGCCGTGCCTGATCAGGTCGAGGGCGAGGCTGCCGGAGCTGCGTTCCGATTCCGGCAGTGAGGAGATGTCCACCGCGTCGGCGGCTCTTGTGAGCTCTTGTGCCAATCGGCGGTCGATGCGACCGGGCAGCCGGTCGTCGTAGCGACGCACTAGGGACGCGATGGATGCCTTGGTGCGCTCGGCCGGGGTCATCTCCGCCCGCGCGCTGGCCTCAATGTCTTCAGCCGACCTCGAATCCCCTCGAAGACGAGCCAGCCGGGCCGAGCGGAGCTTTCTGCCGACACCTGCCCTCAGGCCCTCGATGTGGGACTCGGCTATCCCTGCCTCGCCGCGCTCCAGAGCGAGGTCGGCGGCTGCCTCCCTGATGGATTCGTCCTCGCTGAGGTCAACAGCCTGCTCGAGCAGGACCGCTGCCGCAGCGCTGTCCTGCTCGGCTATGGCATGGATGTGCTCGGAGAGCCACTCTGCGTCGGGCTCCCCGGAGTGGACCATGTGGTGACCCTCCATCCTGCGTGCTCTGGCTCCCTGTCTGGTGGCCCATCTGCCGGCCGCCTGCGAGTGCAGTGCTGTGGACTGCTCGTCTGACCAAGAGCCTCGACGGACGTTGCGAATCAAGTGGTGGGGCTCGGCCATGACACCACTCCACCTCAGTATGGCGGAGTCGTCGAGCTCGTCCGCACCCTCTGTCTCGAAGAGTTCGCTGACCTCTAGAGACGAAGGCGAGATGCAGAACTCGTCGAGGGTGCCCGTGCCCTCGTCGCTGAGCCTGCGCATCACCGTGGACTCGATGTATTCCTGGACTGCCTCACTACGCTCCGGCACTTCTTCGTCCGGCGACCACAGGCGTAGAGCTAGGGGGTGGCCGCCCAAGGCCTCTGCGACGGCCCTCGCAGTAGTGCTGTCGGTGTCGCTCGGGAGTAGGGATCTGGCGTGCTCTAGAGCCAGTCCCTCGAGCTTGAACTCGGAGAATCCCTCCGGAATCCCGAAGGGGCTCGGTGATCTGGACACAGCGAGCACCGAAGAGCTCCCCGGGGACGCCTCATCAAGGAGCTCCGCCACACCTGCGGCGTGGCGCGGATGCAATTCCTGGGCCTCGTCGAGGACCAGCAGGGTCCGCGTGCCGTCCGAGGCTCCGATAATGGCCGAGGGTGACGACGGCGCGCCCTCGCCCAGCCACATCCCCCCTATTCCCGCTGCGTCGGTGTCTGAACCGCACGAGGCCCATCGCACGGTCCAGCCCATGCTCAGGGCCTGTTCAGCGACGGCGCGGGCAAGGCTCGACTTGCCGACACCAGGAAGACCACTCAAGAGCACATTGGAGCCGGCGAGCAGGGAATCGGAGAGACTGGTTGCGTCTTCCTCCCTGCCGTGCAGGGATATCGGCTCGGGCAGGGGGCCGAAGCTGCGTCCCCTGCGGGCCCGCGAGGGCTCCTCTAGCCCGGACAGGACCTCGCGACCCCGGTCTGTGATGTGTACCACGGTGCGGCGGCGCGTGCCGCCACCGATGACGTGGGCCGAGCGTGTCGAGACGTGGCCGTCCGCCTCGAGCGCAGAGAGCGGTGCGTGCAGCGCCGACCTGACCACACCCAGAGACTCGGCTAGGCCCGGCAGGGACAACGCCCTAGGCACGTCCCAGGCCTTCTCAAGCTCGCCTCCGAACTGCGCGAGGCGGGCGAGGATGCGTAGCTGCGCCTCGGGGAGCATGGCGCCCGAGCGAAGGCACGGGTTCATGGGCGTTCACCTGCAGCGCATCAACCAACATGGCGCTCGACCCCACTGGTCTTGACTTGCCCAATAAGCCCGGAGTCTATCTTTTCCGGCGAGCGGACGAGCGGGTCACCTACGTCGGCAAGGCCACTGACCTGCATTCTCGCGTCAGGTCGTACTTCACGCCCAATCCCGACCGCAAGATGGTGCCCCGATTGGTCGAGGACTCGGACCGCGTCGACTTCATCGTCACCAAGAGCCCCAGCGACGCCCTGATTCTGGAGCGGCAGCTGATCAGGGAGCACAAGCCTCGCTACAACTCGATGCTGAAGGACGACAAATCTTACCCCTTCATCGCCCTGACCGACCACGAGCACCCTCGCATCATCTACACTCGGCACCCGCCTGAGGGCTCGCTTCGATGGGGTCCCTTCTCCGACCCCGGCGCAGCCAAGCGAGTCATCCAGCTGCTGCGCCGCCAATTCGGCATCCGTGACTGCCCGGAGCTGCTGCCGCAGGGCTGCCTAGCAATGCACATCGGGTTGTGCCACGGACCCTGTATCGATGAGACGGGTTACGACGAGCACGTCGCGGCCGCGATCAGCGTCCTCGATGGTGATGCGGGCGTCCTCATCGGGTCGCTGCAGAAGGACATGGACGCCGCCTCGCACGCCCAGAAGTACGAGGAGGCCGCCACGAGCCGTGACCTCATCGGCTCAGTTCAGAGGACTGTCTCGCAGCAGGTGGTGCACAGCAGATTCTACCAAGACTGCGACGCCATCGGCTTCGCATCGAGAGGAGATACCGGAATGGTCGTGGTCCTGAACGCCAAGGACGGCATCGTCCAGGGCCAACTCGAGTACCCACTGATTCACAGGGGCGACATCGCCGATTCGGTCGCCTGCGTGCTCGCTGAGCACTACTCGAGCACCAGGCCGCCGCGCACCGTCCTAGTCCCGGCGCCCATCGGTGAGTCGATTGGTGCGTGGCTATCCGAGCGGCGCGGCAGCGCCGTCGATGTCAGGGTGCCACAGCGCGGCGAGTTGGCGCAGCTGCGCGGAATGGCCGACCAGAACGCCGAGGTGCAGGTCGAGCGCCACCAGAAAAGGCGTTCGGGCAACCTCGAGCAGGCTGCCGCTGATGATGCGGCGAGGCTGCTCGGACTCGATTCGCTTGACCACATCGTGTGCTTCGACATGGCGCAGTTGCAAGGGGACGAGCGAGTCGGTGCCTCCGTGGTACTTCGCAACGGTAGGCCGGCAAAGAAGGAGTACCGGACCTACCGGGTCAAGAGCGACGCACCTGACGACCTCAGGATGATGTCAGAGGTGGTCGAGCGCTGGCTGAAGCACCAGGACGGCTGGCCCGATCTGATGCTGCTGGACGGCGGTGAGACTCATCTTTCGGCCATACTCGGCATGTTGGACGGTCACGGGCTGGCCGGGCGCTTCCCGGTGGCGGCTCTGGCCAAACGCGAGGAGACGCTGCACATGGACGGTCGCGAGCCGCTGATACTGAGCAAGCTCGGCAGAGTTCTCATCCATGCTCGCGATGAGGCTCACCGTTTCGTAAACCGCTACCACAGGAGGCGGCGCGGCAGGGGCGCGATAGGCGACCCTATGGAGGAAATCGATGGACTTGGTGCGAAGAAGATACAGGCCCTATTGCGCCATTTCGGAGGAAGACGTGGTATTGAGCACGCCAGCGTCAGGGAGCTGCGCGAAGTCCCTGGAATAGGCAAGGCGATGGCTGAGCGAATCCATGGGCACCTGAACAGCTAGTCCTCCCACCAACCTTCCTCGCCCTCCTTGGGCTTCCCTTCCACCTCATCCTCCTCGAAGAACGCCTCATCGACAACCACGAGCCTGTCGTCCAGCTTGCCGAACTCCGACTCCATAGCCAGCTCGGTGATTTTCTGCTCCTCGACCGAGGACTTCTCTTGCTCCTTCTCCTCACGCTCCTTCCTAAACCTCCTGCGTCTGCTAATCAGCAGCCCCAGGCCGACCAGCAGCACGAATAGGTACGGAGCGAGTTCGCCGAGCACGAACATCCAACTGACCTCCACAGAGTACGACACGATGTCCGAATTCTTGCTGCACTGCGCCCAAGTCGTTGCATCCGGGCATACCGGGGTCCTGTACACCACCACCTGCCTGCCGTCGACCTCGGTCAGCTCACCCAGGCCCATCCGGCTCTCGAAGCTAAGCAGCCTGATCGAGCTCGGCAGGTGTATCTCCATCCTCGCAGATGAGCGGATGGTTCCGAACACGGTGTGCTCCATCAGTGGCGTCACCTCTAGAAAGAACTCCGCGCCCTCCACCTGAATCCCCGAATCGGTCAGTACCGGTGAGCCGAAGGCCGCGGCCATCTGGGTGGCTATGGCGAAGCCGATTGCCGCAGGCTGGGCCTTGATGTCTATGTCTTCACCCCTGAGTGCGGCTGTGACGACGGTGCGCTCGATGCTGAAGCCGAAGCGGAGAGGGACACTGTCACCGACCTCAGAATTGCTCGGCATCGTGGTGTCGCCGAACCCCAACGAGGGAGACACAGGCGTATCAGCGAGGTCGGCAGAGATGGTGTACGGACCCATCCCGAAGTCTTGCACGGTCTCGAACGAACCTTCGGCATCTATGACCTCGCTCGATCTCATCTCCAGTTCCTCCCCCAGCATCTCCATCCCGAGATTGGATATCTCGACATCAATCGGCTCTCCCACACCCAAATCCAACGGGGCCTCGAGGTCCGAGCCGGCGAGCAGCCCGCCTTGCAGGCGATCTCCCATCACGATGGCGCGTCTCAACAGATCGGCGGGGACTGGGTGCAGGATGATGTCGTCCTCGCCTAAGTCGATGCCCAGCCGGTAGATCTCCAGCACCACCTCGGCCGTGAACTCGACCTCGGCGGCGAACGAAGTCTCGCGAATCGCGAACTTCTCGATGTCGACCACAATGTCGAGTGATACGCAGGTCTTCTGGTTCGAGCCGCAAATCAGGTCGGGGCTGTCGTCCTCGCAGGGGTCAGACTCGAGGCAGATAGAGTGCCTCCAGTCGAAAATCCTGGTTCCGGCGAAGCCGAAGTCCTGCTCCCCGCCTCCTGTAACGGGGGCTGTGATGACGACCGTCGATGGGTCGCCTATGGTCGACTCAATCCACTCGGGCAGGTGCAGGGTCAGAGTCAACTCGGTGCTCGGCATGTCGTCTGGAAGCAGGTCCTGTAGCCATCCGGTGTCAGTGGAAAGCCCGACTTCGACCACGTTCATAATCGAGGCGAGATCCTCGTCGGTGACCTTTGAGAGATCGATGGTGGTGATGTCTCCGCCGCTGTTCTCAAGCATCCTCTCGACTACCGATGAAACCCTCATCGGGGTCGACTGCGAGGTGGTTTCGAGGACGACGGGCCAGATCCCACCCATAGCGTCCTTGCCCTCAACGCAGTAACTGACTTCGAGCGACTCCTCACAGGTCACTCCCGGGGTGTGCCGGAAGTCCAAACCGCCTTCGGAGTCGGCTTGTGCGAACTGCGGAGCACCGAACCAGATGTCGGCACCCAGAGCGTCGGAGAACGCCGAGGACAGTTCCTCTACGGGAATCCCCTGAATAATCGCGGACAGGTCCTCATCGACCTCCTGGTCGAGCAGCCTGATGCCGTCGGAGGTCACCCAAGGAATCTCGATGGTGCCGTCATGCAGGTAGGCGCCCCAGTCATCGAGAGTGATGGAATCTAGGTAGTGGATCGATATCTCGAGGTCGAATCGCGAGTTCTGGGTGTCGGTGGCGTCCACTATCAGGTCAATCTTCAGCGAGGGCTCCCTCAGGTCGATGCTCGCGGTTGGGGTGCTAATCGATCTGTGAACGAGTTCGGAAACAAGTCGAACCGAGTCGAGGGCCGCCTCAGTCACCGCTTGTGTGTTGTCGACGGCGATGAGGGAGTAAGTCTGGGGGTGGCCGTCGCGCATCGTCGTCTTGGTCGAACCGGGGGCCTCCACGCTGCTCACATCGGCGTAGCCGGGGGGGACCACCGAGAGCTCGACCGAATGACCCATCGGCGAGCTGGCGTTGAACTCGGAGGTCAGGACCGCTCCCATCGTCAGCATGCCCTGCATCATCCGGTTGATGTCGGAGGTCTCCGGTTTCAGGCCGAAGGCGCTGGTATCGACCTCCATCTGCAGCACGACCTCGAAGCACAGCGGCGGCTGGAACGGGTCGTTGTCGAAGCCGTTGACCTCGTCTATCGAGTCGTAATCGGAGTCGTAGACGCAACTCGCATCCGGCTGCGATTTGAAATCGATCTCGGAGACGGTGCCAATGGTGGTGGTGTTGACATTGGGGAAGTTAATGTCGATGAACTCCTCCATTATCTCCTCAATCCTCTCCAACATCAGGTCCGACACGGTGTCGCCGCCACCCCTGTAGAGGCTCTGGTAGTTGCGGATGTAATCCGCAGGAATCCCATCCCATGGAGCGCTGTCGCCTTCGAGGTCGAGGTCGCTGAGCTGCAAATCGTCCCTCGACATCTCGTGTACCGCCAGCCCGACCTTCATCTCGACCATCTCTGCGTCCTCGATGCCGATCTCAACAGAGCTCCGCATCCACTCCTGTCCAGGAGTGTGGTCCAGCGCCGAGTCGTAGTCGTCGCAGACCCCGTTGGCACTGTTCCATGTGGAGCAGATGTCATTGACGACATCTGGCTGCCCGGGAGGCGGGTCGGCTGCCGCCAGAGGCGTTATCAGGAGCATGACGAGGAGTACGGCGGCACGCTTCACAGAAGCAGGCATGCACATCTGAGCCATAAGTCTGAATCCAAAATGCTTCGGCCAGCGGTCATATGCACAGGGAGGATCCGCACCGCCGCCTCGTAGAGTCGGTCGGAGAGGAGCTGCGCGCGGCAGGATTAGCGCAAGAGGAGTGCAAAGCACTCCTAGATCAGTTGCCGAGCAAGTGGGAGAGGTTCTCCGATGTCGTTCTGCTACCGGGCTCGGCGTTCCGCGAGGAGTGGGATATACACGCCTCGGAAGGGCTGTGGAGTGCGGTTAGTGAGGCGTTGAAGGTCGACAGGGTGGCAAGGCTCGGGGAGATCTCTGGCGAGATGCGCGAGAGCTCTGTGGAGATGCTGCTTGGTGAAGACGACTGGGTTGTGCGCAGGGAGAGCGGGGTGGATTACGGCTACAACCTCACCCAGTGCATGTTCTCGGCAGGCAACGTCAACGAGCGGCGCAGGATGGGAGAGGTGGCCGGTGCCGGCGAGGTCGTGGTCGACCTGTACGCCGGTATCGGCTACTACTCGCTGCCGATACTGGTCCACTCCCGGGTCGATCACGTCCACTGCTGCGAGTGGAATCCGAACGCCGTGCGGGCGCTCAAGTCGAACCTTGAGAGCAATGGGGTGGCCGGGCGCTGCACCATACACGTCGGTGATAATCGAGTCACTGCGACCAAATTGGAAGGGGTTGCCGACCGCGTCGTCCTCGGTCTGCTGCCGTCGGCTGGTGACGGGTACGGCCTCGCTATGGATGCTCTCAGTCCCACCGGGGGCGTGCTACACGTCCACGGTGTTGCAGCGACCGGAGATTACGCCACCTGGGTCACTGACGTCACTGGGTCGCTGCGTGAGATGAGGAGGGGGTGCTCCTTCGATGCAGCCGAGCCGCTGAGGGTGAAGAGCTACGCGCCGCACTGGGACCACGTGGTGCTCGACGTCACGATCTCCGGCGGTTAGCCGTCGAACTCAAGTCGAACGACCCTAGTCCGCAGGCATGGCCTCCGATTGGCTGCTCGAAGCCGCCGCTCAGTACAACGAGCAGTCGCTGGAGGGCAGGGACGGTTACCCGGCGCACATCCTGATGCCGGTAGACACGCTGGCGCAGATACTCGACTGGGCCTTCCAGTCGCTGCCTGACGAGATACTCGTGGGGATGGACGTGAACCCAGACCTGCCCCACTCGGAGGAGGTCGAGAAGACCTATTGCGGGGTTGACTTCGAAAGCGGTCTGTTCTCGGGACAGGGCTTCGTCCTAGGTGAGCCACATCTAGTCAACCGTGGCGACTCGTATTCGGTCCACCACGTCCCTGAGGAGTGGATGGACGGCCTGTTCGACAAGGAGAGGGGGGTTAGAGGAGGGCGTTTCTCGCACTGGCTGCACACCCACCCCAACGCCCCGGCAATACCGAGCGGGGCCGACGCCGAGTCCGCTCAGTGGACCGAGGGTTGCGACATGATTCTCGGCATCCGCTACTCGCCCGAGGGCATGCTACCATGGCTCGAGGGCATAGAAGGCGAGCGTCGCGAACTGACTCCCGACGAAGACGGTCGTCCTGTGATTGGCAGGGCTGTGACGGGGCATCTTATCCACGGATTGGAGCTGATTGCATTCCACAGAAGGGGGTTTGCTGTGAATGTGGTCCTGACCGACGCTGCAGGCCTTCCAATATAGAGGCAATAAACTAGAATTAATCACTATTGCATACACGCAGTACGCTGTTTATATTTTCTTAATAATTATTAATAAATAATGTTGCAATTACCTTACTAACATCAATGAATCGTCCCTAGAAAGGGCCGTTTTAGTCGCGAAATACGTGCTCGCGATAGTGTTCAAGCTCCGCAATGCTGCCGCGTATATCGTCAAGTGCCCGATGTCCTGCAGGCTTGGTCGCTCTCGGCAGATTCGGGTACCATCTGTCTACAAGTTGCTTGATAGAAGTGACATCGACGCTGCGGTAGTGGAAAAAGTCGTGCAGTTCGGGCATGTAGCGCCTAAGGAAACGCCTGTCCTGGCCAATGGTGTTGCCGCACAGAGGCGATACGCCCTCTATGCAGTGCTCGCGCAGGAATTCGATCGTCATCGCCTCGGCCTCTGACATCGGAATTCCATGGTTCCTGACCCTGTCCAGAAGTCCATTCTCGGTATGGTGTGTGAGATTCCAATCGTCCATCTTAGCCAGTTCCGACTCGGGCTGCGAAATCGCGATGGCCGGCCCCTCTGCGACCACAGTCAGGTCGCCCTCGGTCACTATGGTGGCAATCTCGATGATGGTGTTCTCTTCCGGTTCAAGACCGGTCATCTCGAGGTCCATCCAGACCAGTCGCTCCTCGACCATGTGAGTGGCGCTGGCGGGACGGTCTTAGGGCTTCTCATACAAGGGCGAGTATCATAGTG
>CAZSPJ010000014.1:0-13735 GCA_964608795.1 uncultured Candidatus Poseidoniales archaeon
AATCCCGGTCGGGGCGCCACTCATTCGATCTCCGTTTGTTCTTCCCACCAGTTGGTTGTATCCTCTGTCTGGACGGGTTCTGCCTCTTCTTCCTCGGGCTTTGATTTGGGCTCTGAGGGAGTTTCGTCTTGATGCCTCCAGCAGTAATCAGTGGACCTGAAAGTCAATGCAAAGCAGTCATCGTGCGAACAATTACGGAGTGTGTCTCGGCTCTCGGTAAGTCGCTTACTCCGGTTGCTTGTTGGAGCTGAAGTTCTCAATTCAGTGGATGGTTTTTGAGCGTTTTTCATAGCGGAATCACCGCCTGCGAGCCCAGCGAATAGTACATGGCACAGCCCGGAACAAATTATGTCTGCAATAATCTGAGGAAGCATAGTGGTTCATTGAAGAGGGCGAAATAAGTCTGTCTACGGCGTTGGAGTCATTCATACCTCAAAGGAGCACTGTGGATATGGAGACTGCATAGGTGGTAGGAAGAGGTCTGTGCAGTCACGGTTGACTGTAGACAACCCCAAGAGGCTCGAAGAATCGAGGCTTAGAGTTACAGGCATCATCGATACTGGGCTAGGAACATAATCCTCACCAGTTTGAGTGATAATCAGATTGATGGCATCACCGGAGGGGATGATTACATCCATTCCGAAGAATTCCATTTTGGCGATTACCGTCTCCCCGGGAGTCAATATCTCACCATCACCACCTCCCGCATGGAATCTTAGGTCCATCACAGCATGCCCTAGGTGCATGCCACTGCTTGCTTGAACCATTTCCACGAAGAGATGCCCGCTGCTTGCAAAGAGGGATATTGTGGCCTCGACGTGGAAGGTGGGGGTCCCGACAATGCGGGTCTCGACATCGAACTCTGGACACTCAACAATCAGATTGGAGGTCGGTGTGATTGTGTTGCTGCCACCTATCGAACAGGAGTCCATGTCGAAGTAAAGCCACTCTTGATCAGGTGGTGGATAGTTGGGTTCAACCCTCCATCCTCCCATATTGTCCTGAACCTCGGCAATCAGTCTAGGTTGGGGCCCCTTGTCCTTGAGGTAGAAATTGAACCACTCCAGCATATCATCGGCCCAGTCCCAACGCAGTGTGTAGGGGAATGCCTCGGCACCCCGGCCACTGTTCAGGCCCTCGTGGCCGCTTCTGCGATCAGGATAGTCGTGGCCCCATTGCCCGTAGAGGCCCTTGACATCAAAGCCGGCCTCAAGGAGAGTGTTGTGTACTGGGAAAGCCATGTGAGGGTCGACATTCCAATCCTGCAGACCGTGAACGATGTACACCGAGCCGTTGTAATTCTGCAGAGCCCTAGTCAGGAAGTGGCGCTCGACCCAATAGTCACTGCCGGTCCAGGCGAGATTGTCGCCGGTCAGATACGCCCCTACTCCTGCGTAGTATCCCTCAAAATACCCCTCGCAAGCATTCTGGGCGTCCTCCAGATCGCCGTCCAAACCGAAGCTGCCGTAGACACCGTTGTGCATGATGGCACCGCGCGCCTCCATGCTGCCATTGCGCCACATCAGGTCATGAACGCCAATTAGTCCGGACATTGGCACTATGGTCTTCAGGTGATCAGATCCCATCGCTGCTGCTTCCCACGGTGTAGAGCCATCATACGATTTCCCAATCACACCGACATTCCCGTTCGAAAAAGGCGCGTCTCCGAGATATTCCACAGCAGCATGAATCCCTTCCTGCTCGTCGAGACCCATGAGATCCATGCAGTGATTCGACTCTCCGGTGCCAAACACTGACACCTGAGCGACTCCGAAACCATGCGGCACGAAGTTCTCTATTAGGAAACGACCGAGTCTGTCTGCAGGGGTAAGGGCATCGACATCGCCGTCATCGTAATACGGCCCAATCTCGGCAATCACGGGAACCCGGCACTCCTCCTGTAACTCTGCGGCGTCCATGTCGCACCCTTCGATTACAGGAAGCCACAGCCCCATGTGGACTTCTGCGCCACCGGTAACTCCAGCGCCGCCATCACTCGCAGTAATGGCCGGTACTGGAACATAGATTGAACGAACGGTGTCGACACCAAATGAGCCGTTCCAAGAGACTCGGCTAAACACGTCGTCGTCCTGATAGAGCCTGTTAGATCGGTCCTCGACGTCTGGGAGCCAGTGCTCGTACTCTGGCTCTTCTTGTAATTCGTCGTTGAAGCCAAAACAGCCCGTTAGAGTTGAAGTGAGTAAGATGAGGGTTAGGAATACGCATCCAAATCGAGTTGCCATCACTATTCACCCTCAGAAGTTGTGGCTATCCATGCCTCGAAAGAGCAAAGTCGCAATGTGGAGCTGTAGTCACGCTTGATTCTCAGCGCGGGCTCAGGCGTGCCCTCTAGTCGATTTGGCAGTGCGGAGCGGATTGTGGCGTTAGCAGCGTCGATCTCTGATTCTGCTACTATCGCTCTGCCTCTGATTAAGCTCGGGGTTCGAGTGTCCAACAGTGGGACAAGAGATGGGAGGAGTTCGATGGTTCGGTGTGGTAAGTTGACCAGAAGTAAGTCCCAGTTGCCAGAGATTTGTGGATCCGAAGGCAGGGAAGTGGCGTCGGCCACCCCAACGAGTCTGTCAGGGTGAACCTGAGAGAGGGAGGTTGGGTCACTGGGGTAGTCCCTACGGTCCCAGCGACGCAGGTTGTCGAACAGCATCTCGACGGCGTCGGGATTGAGGTCTGATGCGAGTGCTTCGCTCACCAGACCGGGCTCGCCGAGAAGTGTGGCGAGGGCCGGACCGACACCGCAGAACGGATCGCATACCCGCAGAGGGCGGCCGAGCAAGGAGCGCAACTCCTTGGCGAGAGCCAGTGACTCGAGCCTCTCCGACTGCAGCTTGGTGGAGAAATACGCCCGGGTGGGGTCACATAGAATGCTCCTTCCAGATTCCCTGACCATTACTCTGGTGCTAGTTAGGTCTTCAGGGATATTCTCCGAGATTATCTCGTTGTCGTGACGTACGCCGATGGGGGTCAAGTCCCGAATCCTGAGCTCACCCAGCACCCCTCGGTCAGACAGCACCAGTCTGATGTGGGGGTGAGATTGGAGTTTGGCTATGGCAATCTGCTGTGAGTAGTCAGCGACCTCATCATCCAGCCTCACAATCATCATGTCGCCGAAGAACTCGTGCGAGGACGGCCAGGCCTCGCCGTGACGCTCAACCATCTCCTCACCGAGCAACTCTCTCAGATACCCCCACCAGTCGCTGTCAGCCCTCTCGTCGGGCTTGCCCTCGTGCTCCACGACCTCAAAGTCCACTAGGCCATCGGGCAGAGACAGTGGGGCGCCGAAGTCCAGCGGTATGAGTCTGGATCCGCCATCCTCAGTCGCGAACACGTGCATGCCGGGAGCGAGTAGGTTGTGCTCGCGAATCAGGCCTAAGGCCTGCTCCACCTGACGATTGGGTACTGAGATATGGCGCATCACGTTCATGATGGGCAGCGGGGCAGCCCGCTTCACCATGACGGATGGAGAGGCAGCGCCCGGACTCTGGCTGATTGGTATTGGACCGGGGGACCTCGACCACATGACCGAGCGGGCCCGGAGTGTTGCTAGGGAGTGTTCCAAGAGGTTCCTAGAGGGTTACACTGCGGTCCTACCCCCTAGTGAGGAGGAGCGTTTGGAATCAGTAGTAGGAAGTTGGGAGAGGTTGATGCGAAACGAGGTCGAGAAGCCTGACGAACTGCTCGGACGGGCCCGCACGGAGCCGGTAGCGCTTCTGATTGTCGGCGACCCCATGCAGGCGACCACGCACATCGATCTGGAGGAGCGTTGCGCCGAGGAGGGGATTGGATTCCACGTGATACCCGGGCTGACCGCCACCGCCCTCGCAGTCTCGCTGTCTGGACTGCAATCTTACAGATTCGGCCGACAGGTCACCGTCCCCTTCTCGGCCGGTGATTACCTGCCGACGTCTCCATTGGAGATGATCTGTATCAACAAGGAGGCAGGGCTGCACACACTGGTACTGCTCGACCTCGATCCAACGGGCATGGGTGTGGAGACTCCGCGCCCGATGATGCCCAGCGAGGCCGTAGCCCTGCTCGAGAGGATGAGTGAGCGTACCGAGAACGGTTCGACGGCGCTCGACCTGCCCATCATGGAGTGGGGCGGGATGCTGTTGAGCGACCTCGGCACCGAGGAGGAGCGGGTTGTATCGGGAACTCTGAGGGAGCTTTCGGAGATTAGCACAGGATACGTGCACGCGTTCATACTACCAGCCGAGTTCAGCGGCATGGAGGAAGCTGCCTTCGAGCGCCGCAGGCTCCCCCATTAGACGACGGACTCAAACAGGAGCTTTGCTTGGAGGGGGTGAGAGAGATGGCGAAACCCCCTGCTGAAGTCAGCTTCCCTGGCGACAGGAACCGCCGCAAGAAGATTCGTATGAGGGGGATAAAACGGGCCTCACCGGAGATTCAGCACCGCCTCGATAGGAACTTCGAGGAACTGATGGACGACCCTGAGATATTCGTGCCAGATATAAGGGGGGAAGTGGACAGGTCCTTCTTTTCCAAGGACAAGATGGCGAGGACGCTCAAGGAACTCACGAGTGTGGCCTCCAAGAAGAATGATCCAAAATGGCTGCGCAAGCGGATGACGAAGAAAGGGGGCGATCCAGTGTGCTGCGCGTTGGCTGGAAGTCTGATTGCCGCATCCGAGGAAGACCGGTCCACTGTCGCGGTGTTCAAGAATCCCCTGTTCGGTGTAGCCAGTTACATCCGCAGGGGTAGCGGCAAGCAGAGCCACCTCGCTGGAATCCAGAATCACGCCCACCCAAAGATGCGTCTGCTGGTCTGGGATGAACACGCCAAGGCAGGGCAGTGGTTCTTCTCCTGGGACGGTGGTTTCGTATTCACTGGGGACACTCCATCCCCTCCGGCTGAATGGGTGGAGTGGAGCCTTGGCAACGCCTCGATTGAACTGAGCGGGGACGAGGTCAGATGGAGCAGGGGCCTCAATGAGCAGACAGTTGCCGATGGTGAGTTGACCAAGGCCGGTTGGCTGCGTATGGAGTTCGGCGATGGAACCATTGTGGGCCTGTCGCAGGCGGCTCTGGCGAAGACCGAGGAGCAGTTCGCCCAGAGTGTGGCAATGGGGATGATGCCTCCCCGCCTGAGTGATGTTTCTAGTGCCGAGTGGATGTGGAGGCCGGAGGGGTGGCCCGAGGACAGGAATGTGCCCGAGGAAGGCGTCGAGCGCCTCGAGGAGGTTTTGGGGGCTTGGCTCGGGCTGGCCCTAGATGACTCGCTGCTCGCGCGTTCTTGCAGAAGCAGCATACTGAACTCCATCAACGACGGTTATGTGGTCGGAACCCACTGGTTCTCAGCGGAGTCTCGCGTAGATTTCCTCGAGTACATGACGGGGTCCGTGGAGGAAAGGAGTGCGATGGCTTGCATCCTAGATTCCCTCGACACCGGTATCCACGTCAGGACTGATGGTGTGGTTCTCAAGATTGAGGAAGACGTGATTCGCTTCGAGGATTCGGCCTGCCACCCCAACCTTGTCGCGCTTTGGCCTGAGCACGGCCTCACCATACTCGAGGGAATCTACGGAATGACTGGAGATGATGCTGAGGCTGTCCTCAGCAAACAAGAGAAGCGCAAACAGGGCTTCGGGGCATTCCTGCGCGAACTCGGCGATAGCCGCTCTACGGCTATGCGGTTGGAGAGGCTTCCATGGAAGGTGGGTTCGCTGCCTGATCCGCTGGGCTTCGCTGACGATCTAGTCAGACAGGCCGTCGACAGTGGGGTGGCTTCCACCGTCTCGAAGGCTAGGAAGGGGAAG
Organism: uncultured Candidatus Poseidoniales archaeon; assembly: GCA_964608795.1. Classification (GTDB taxonomy): domain Archaea; phylum Thermoplasmatota; class Poseidoniia; order Poseidoniales; family Thalassarchaeaceae; genus Thalassarchaeum. Next base: position 5,792 of record CAZSPJ010000014.1, read on the forward strand.
GGGCTGGAGATGGCGATGGGATGGGCCTGGCTGAATGTACACGATAGGACGGAGTCGGACGCCTGGCGTTTCGACGAGTCGAGTCGCGACAAGGGAGGCGATTGGGTTCCGGCGCTGCAGGCCCTGTGGGATGCTGCCGAGGACCTGTTGCTCAACGATAACAAGGATGCGGTTCAGGACTATCAGGCGGCGATGAGGTGGCTCGGCGAAGCAAGTGGTTCGGGATCTTTGCCGGATCAATGAGGAAGTACAATCCAAACCGCTACGGCGAACAGAGAGAGGCCCATTGCGAGGTTCAGTTTCCTAGCTGAGTTGGGTGTGCTGAAGGCCCGGCTCAGGAGTGTGCCGAAGGCGGCCCATGAAATCACGGCAGGAAGACCGAAGACTAGATTCAGCAGCACGAGCATTGCCTTGGCTCCGAAGCCGGATCCGAACAGGCCGCCGAATGCGGTCATCAGCACAAGGAAGTGTATCCATGCCTTGCCATTGACAACTTGCAGTACTATGCCGGTGATGGTCCCCAGGTGTTCGCTCTCTTTCTCCTCGGAAGTCATGGGAGAGGCGGTCGCCAACTTGTACGATAGGTAGGTGATGTAGGCAGCACCGACGTAGGTAAGCAGTTGGAAGGTGGACTCGTTCTCTTCGATGAAAACGGTGGCTCCTCCAACAAAGAGCCCTAGAGTCGACCAGCCTAATGCCATACCAGCAATCAGTGGGAGAGTTGCCCTAAGGCCGTGCTGTGAACCATGAGCGGCGCATAGAACATTATTGGGGCCGGGGGTAAAACACATCGGGATGATGAAGGCGAGTGTGGCCAGAAGGAGTTCGGTCTCCATGCCGATCAGGCCCGGCTCTCGAGGAATGCGTTGGCTGCGGCAAGAGCCTGATCGATATCGGCCCAGAGGTCCTCAACGTCCTCTATCCCGACGCTCATTCGTACGAAGCCGGGAATGACGCCTGCCTCGGCCCGCACTTCCTCGGGAACGAACATGTGGCTGGAGTTGAACGGGCACTCTACGAGGCTCTCTATCCCTCCGAGACTGGTGGCCTCGAAAATCAGCTCCAGCGCCCTCATGTAACGCAGAGCGGCATCGTCGCCCCCCTTGACGACATAAGACAACATCCCGGTTCCCTTCGGCATAATCCTCTGGGCGACCTCGTGATCGGTGTAACTCGGGAGGGAAGTGTGGTTGACGCTCTCTATCATCGGGTGTGCCTCCAATCTGCTCGCTAGTTCAGCAGAGTTGGCGGCGTGGATTGGCATGCGAGCGTGGAGTGTCCTCATTCCCCTCTCTAGTAGGTAGCACATATGCGGGTCGGCAGCACCCCCTAGATGCACCTTCTTAGGGAAAATCTCGGCCACTAGTTCCTTGCTTCCGACAACGATTCCGGCTATCAAGTCCGAGTGGCCTCCGAGGTACTTGGTCCCTGAATGAATGACTAGGTCGAAGCCCATTGATATGGGATTGCACGCCCAAGGGGTTGCGAAGGTATTGTCTACGATAGCGATGAGATTGTGTTTCTTGGCTACCGCAGCCATTGCCTCTAGATCGCACACCTTGAGAACGGGATTGGTCAGGGTCTCTACATACAGTATCTTGGTATTCTCTTGAATGGCTGCCTCATAGGAAGAGGGGTCCCTGATATCGGCCATCGTGACCTCGATGCCGAATCTCGGTAGATCCTCTGTCATGAATCCGTATGTCCCGCCATAGCAATCGGGGCTGGCCACCATGTGGTCTCCTTTTGAGAGTAAAGCGAGAAGTGTCGTGGTTACTGCCGACATCCCACTCGCAAACGCCTCCCCATCCTCCGCACCTTCGAGGGCAGCGACCTTCTGTGCCACCCCCTCGGAGTTGATGCTTGAGAGGCGGCTATACAGCGCTGTGTGTTGAGCACCGTCGGCCCAGCCCTGATAGCGCTCGTCAGTCAGACGGTAAGTTGATGTCAGGAAGATTGGAGTGGAGGCAGCTCCCTCGATGTTCTGAGTTCCTGACCATATTGCCCGCGTTGCGAATCTCTTGTCGGAGTACCTATCGCTCATGAGACTCCGAATAGCGGTAGTGTCATCAACTATACGCCGGTAATAATCTTAATATGTCGAATAATTACCTATAATATGTAATAAATCCGACTAAATGTCGGAATATTTTATTTCCCGCCGTCATTTGCCAAAATCGTGCCTATCTCTCAATTGGACGCCAAGGACGCAAGGATAGTTGCGATGCTGAAGGAAGACTCGCGAGCCAGTACACAGGCCATAGCCGATGCCCTGGGAATGCCCAGAGTCACCGTTCATGACAGGATAAGAAGGTTGCAGGAGAGGGGGGTCGTGCGACGCTTCACGGTGGAGCTTGGGAAGGAGGAGCTTGGATGGAGCCTGCACGCCTTCATCCTCGCCAACTGGGCCGGGGAGAGGGGCGAGACCGACAGGAGGGACGTTGCTGAGGAAATCTGTGGCATGCCGTTCGTAGTTGGCTGCCACATAGTGACCGGGCAGTGGGACTTCATCATCGAGGTCCTAGCGAGAAACATGGAGGATCTAGGCGACTCGATTCTCGATGGTCTCTCAGCAGTTCCGGGAGTTGGCCACACTCAGACTCTGGTCTCGTTCTACAGCTTCGAGGGTGAGGCCAAGGCTCTGAACTAGTCCAATCCGATGACTGCTAGTACTGAATCCAGATCGGCATCAACCACGGTCGATTCAGCGAGAGAATTCTCGACTGCTACGCCGGGGTCCTTCAGGCCATGCCCAGTCACCGTGGCAACGACTGTGCTCCCATCGGGGACGCCACCGGCAGCGTGACACTTGAGCAAGCCGGCGATACCGGCAGCGGAGGCGGGCTCCACGAAAATCCCAGCTGTGCGAGCCAGCATCCTGTGAGCGTCCAGTATCTCCTCGTCGCTCACCATGTCGATTGCTCCTGATGACTCAGTGGCTGCCTTGAGCGCGTGCTCCCAACTCGCCGGGTTGCCGATGCGTATCGCGGTGGCTATGGTCTCCGGGTTCTCGACGGGGGCGCCGTGCACTATCGGGGCAGCCCCCTCAGCCTGCCATCCCATCATCCGGGGCAGCCCACTGCTTCGCCCGGCTTCGAGATACTCCTTGTAGCCCATCCAGTAAGCGGTGATGTTGCCGGCATTACCCACTGGTAAGAAGTGCATATCGGGGGCATCTCCGATAGCGTCACAGACCTCGAACGCCGCTGTCTTCTGCCCCTGTATGCGGAAGGGGTTGATGCTGTTCACCACCTCTACCTCATCCCTCTCACCCAGTTCCCTGACGATATCGAGGGCGTCGTCGAAGTTTCCCCGTACCTCCAAGGTACGGGCCCCGTGAATCAACGCCTGTGCCATCTTACCATAGGCGATTTTGCCCTCCGGTATCAGGACCAAGCAGGTCATCCCGGCAGCAGCGGCATATGCCGCTGCAGAGGCACTGGTATTGCCAGTGCTGGCGCACACCACGATGCTGGCCCCGCGCTCAGCTGCTTTGGTGACGGCCAGTGTCATCCCCCTGTCCTTGAACGAGGCCGTTGGATTGAGGCCTTCGTACTTGATGAAGAGTCGGAAGTCGCCTTCGATCTCGTTGACGATGCGTTTGGCCTCGATGAGAGGGGTGCCGCCTTCGTTCAGCGTGACTGTGCGAGTCGCCTCAGAGACTGGTAGGAACTCGCGATAGCGCCGAATCACGCCGTGCCCCGTCATAGACTGGCCTGATGGGATTCAGCCATGAACCTCACCCGGGCTCCCGAAGCGTCCTGCAAGGTTGAGGCAGATTGCTACGACGGGGCCTATCAGCACGGCAAACAGGATGGTGCCCTCCCTGAATGTCCCCCCCATCAACCACCCCAGTACTAGAACGGAGACTTCGATGCCCCCTCGGACCCTCGCTATGGGAATCCCCGAAGCCCTCTGTAGACCGGTCATCCAGCCGTCCCTCGGACCTGGCCCAAGATTGGCTGTGAGGTAAATGCCACTGCCGATTCCAATCAGGAGAACTCCGGCTAGAACCTCTGCTACTGCCATTGCTTGGGAATCAGGGACTGGGAGGCGCGGCACCATCACCTCAATTGCCGCCGCGATGAAAACCACGTTGAGGATGGTGCCAATACCGGGCCTCTCCTTCAGGGGGATCCAGAGCAGAAGCACAAGGATGCTGACAAGGAAGGTAGCTTGGCCGACTGACCAGCTGATGTTCAGCGCGATTCCTTCGGCCAGCACTGTCCAGGGGGTGTTACCTATTCCAGCTGCTATCAGCATGGCGTCGCCGGTGCCGAATATCCAGAGGCCGATGATTAGAATCATCAGGGTCCTGGCGGGCGGTCTGGTGGTCATGGGGTCGGCCGCACTCCACCATGTGGTCGGCACCTCCTTGGCCGGGCGCAGGAAGGATAGTGCACCCATGGCCCACGAGGGGGGTTCAGCCTTGAACCCAATCGGAGTAACCCGGTGCATAGTTTGAATGCAAGGTGTCCTTTAGCCCGGATACGGTGAGCCTATGGAGCAGTGGGACCAACCTATCGACACGGGAGAGGCCCCAAGCGACGGCTCTCGCTTCGATGTGATTGTTGTCGGAGGGGGGCCGGGGGGCTCGGCCGCCGCCGCCTACAATGCGATGAGCGGTTGCCGGGTATTGTTGCTTGAGAAAGGGGTATGGCCTCGCGACAAGCCCTGCGGAGACGCGGTTGGGGGCAAATCGCTGTCTCACGTCGAGGAGCTTGGCGTTCTGCCTATGATTGAGGCCACACCTCACTATGTTGTTGACTCGATAATCTTCGGCAGCGCCAATGGCTCAGAGGTCAGAGTAATGCTTCCTAAGGAGACCTATGAGGCAAAGGGCTTGTTGTCTGGCTACGCCCTGCCTAGGATTCAATTCGACTACATGCTATTCAAGCGGGCTACCGAGATTGTGCTCGAAGCGGGGGGTGCGGTGATTCAGGGTTTCTCGGTCGATGATGTGACCATTGAGGGGTCGGGAGATGGAGCGAGGATAGTTGGAGTAAAGGGGAAGATTGGCGGCGCTCGCTCCGAGGAGCCTTCTCTCTCCTTCAGTTCTCCTTTGACAATAAGTGCAGGTGGTTACAACTGCCCGGTATCACGCACCATCACCGAGATTCACAATGAACCACATCGGGATGACGAACACTTCTGCGGCGGCTACCGTGAGTACTGGGAGAATGTAGAGGGCCTGGGGGATCCAGAGGGTCCTATCGAGATACACTTCATCGATGAGGTGCTGCCGGGCTACTTCTGGCTGTTTCCGGTTAAGGAGGGTGTCGTAAATGTCGGAATCGGTATGCTGATCTCCGAACAGAGGAAGCAGAAGGGGATGAAGAAGTCTCTGAAACAGATACAGAGGTGGGTCATTGAAGAGCATCCTAGATTCAAAACAAGGTTCGCCAACGCTACGCTGGTACCTGCGTCGCAGAAGGGATGGCAACTGCCATTCGGCTCACCTAGGAAGAATGCGCCGTCCTATCAGCCAAGGCGCGTAGCGATGGCTGGGGCGATGGCTGTCGGAGACGCGGCCAGTCTGGTTGACCCATTCAGTGGAGAAGGAATCGGAAACGCCCTGCTGACGGCCAAGATGACGAGTAGATACTTCGACAAGGAGGCGCACTCCAGTGGCTTCCCTGAAAGTGCGGCGGTGGCGTACATGGAGGATCTGTGGAGAGAGTTGGGCAAGGAACTAACGAACTCCTCGAGACTGCAGAGGTTGATGAAGAGGAAGCGTCTCACTAATTGGTTCATCAAGAAAGCGTCGAGGAAGGAGGAGATTGGGAAGATGATGTCAGAGATGATTGCGAGTAAAGAGAGTCAGGAGGCGCTTTGGAGCCCCTGGTTCATGTTCAAGACACTGATACTGCCATAGGTGATACGATGACTGGGGCCACATTCTCTCTGGACGGAATCGAGGCTGTGTTCCTCGACCTCGACGGTACCCTCTATCTCGGCAGCGAACTGATAGATGGCGCCTTGGACTTCCTCGTAAGACTGGAAGAGAGGGGAATTCAGAGGTTCTTCCTCTCCAACAACTCCAGTCGCTCGGTCACCCAGTATGTCGAGAAACTGCATGGCATGGGGGTGCCGGCCTCACCGGGTGACGTTCTACTCTCCACCCACGACCTGCTCGCATGGCTCAGTACGAACGGAATTACAGAGACCTACTTGGTGGGTACCTCTGGGATGCAGGGGATGCTCGAGGACGCGGGCATCTCGACTGATTCCGGAGAGCCGGAGTACGTTGTTCTGGGGTATGACACGGAAATCACCTACGAGAAGCTCAGCACGGCTTCCGTTCACCTCCACAGAGGGGTGCCAATGGTCGCCAGCCACCCAGACACGGTCTGCCCATCACCCGAAGGTGGTCTTCCCGACACCGGGGCGTACATGGAGCTCTTTGAAGCGACTACCGGGGTCCGCCCAGAGCATGTGTGCGGCAAACCGAACGCCGGGATGATCCTTCACAAGGTCGACGAAATCGGTCTGCGCCCGGAGCAGTGCGCGATGATTGGAGATAGGCTCTACACTGACATGGAGATGGCGCAGAGAGCCGGGGTCCAAGGAATCCTAGTGCTCAGTGGTGAGGCTACTATAGAGGATCTCCAAACTGCTCCTCAGACGCCTTCGCTTGTCGTCGGCTCCGTCGATGAACTGGCTCGCTAGAGGGAGAAAGCCTCAATCACATCAGCCCCTACCGGACTCGTGAGTGAGGGATTGGTCACAGTTACTGGCGCGAGTGGCTTCATCGGCAGCCACATCGTCGCCAACCTCCTAGCCCGCGGGCGTACTGTCAGAGCAACAGTGCGGGATTCCTCTGATCCGATTAGAGTTGACCATCTGAAGGCGCTTCCAGCAGTCGACGGTGGAAGCCTCGAGATAGTAGAGATGGACCTGTTCGATGTGGCTTCGGTGAATGCCGCCATCGCTGGGTGCACCGATCTGATACACACCGCAGCCGCAGTGAGAATCAGCGCCAAAGATCCACAGAGGCAGATTGTCGATCCGAGCGTCGTGGGCACCCAGAATGTGATTGCGGCAATTGATGCGGCCGGCACGGTCGAGAGATTCGTCCACACCTCCTCCACGGCCGCCATCAGGCCAATGAGATGGAAAGATGGAGAAACGTTGACGACCGAGACATGGGCCGATGATGCTACGCTTGAAGGGAATCCGTACGGACTGGCGAAGGTCGAGGCGGAGCGTGTGGTCAGGAACTGGCATGCCGCATCTGATTCCGAAACGCGTCCGCGCATGGTGACTATACACCCGAGTGTAGTGTTCGGGCCACCGATGAGCAAAATCCATCTACGCGGCTCACTCGCTTTCATTATGGCGCTTGTTCGAAGGGAAATTCCGGTGGTGCTACCGATGCAGGTCAACATCGTGGATGTGAGAGATGTCGCCGAGGCCCACGTCAGGGCATTGACTCAAGGTGAGGATACCGGACGCTACCTGACAGTTAGTGGGGACATGCAATTCAAGGATATCTCACTTGCACTCAGACAGGCCCACCCAGAACTCAAGACGCCCACATTCACCCTACCATATCCGGTGGCACTGGTGGTCTCAATCTTCCACAAGAGGCTGAGTCTTGCCTGGGCTCGCCAACACCTCCGGCGGCGGTTATACTGGGATGCGACTCCGGCGGAGAGAGATCTAGGGATGGCTTGGAGGGCCCCTCAAGAGGCTCTTTTGGACTCTATGCCAGTTATTCTAGAGAACGACTGGGCATAGGATTGGTTTTCAACGGGGCTACTAACCGGGGCCTGTGACCAGAGTAGCTCACCTGCTCGTCGTACTGATGCTCAGCTCCTCCCTGTCAGGTTGTCTGTGGTGGGGGGAGGACGATGTCGTCGAAGAAGAAACTGGTCCGTTCAATTTCGATCAGGAGATCCCTTTCACCACTTGGTATCACTACCCTGGAACAGTGTCGGAACC